>JBDQHQ010000047.1:0-12014 GCA_040264795.1 Akkermansiaceae bacterium
AGTGAAACGTTGTCACCAGGCATAACCATCTCAACACCGTCTGGAAGCTTGATGCTACCTGTTACGTCTGTTGTACGGAAGTAGAACTGAGGACGGTAGTTGGAGAAGAATGGTGTGTGACGTCCACCTTCGTCCTTGCTGAGAACATAGATCTCACCTTTGAACTTGGTGTGTGGAGTCACGCTGCCTTTCTTGGCAATAACCTGGCCACGCTCGAGGTCGTCTTTCTTGAGACCACGCATGAGCAAACCAACGTTGTCACCTGCACGTCCCTCGTCGAGGAGCTTGCGGAACATTTCGATGTCAGTAACGGTAGTAACTTGGGTGTCGCGGATTCCGACAATCTCAACTTCCTCCATCTTCTTGACGATACCACGCTCGATACGGCCGGTGGCAACAGTACCACGACCTTCAATTGAGAACACGTCCTCGATAGGCATGAGGAAGTCCTGGTCAACTGGGCGCTCGGGCTCAGGAATGTAGCTGTCAACAGCTTCCATAAGCTTAAGGATGTTTGCCTTTTGATCGGCGTCACCTTCGAGTGCCTTGAGTGCAGAACCTTTGATGACTGGAATGTCATCACCGGGAAATTCGTATGCGCTGAGAAGTTCACGGATTTCCATTTCAACGAGCTCGAGGAGTTCCTCGTCGTCGACTTGGTCCGTCTTGTTCATGAATACAACAAGTGCAGGAACGCCAACCTGACGGGCGAGCAGGATGTGCTCACGAGTCTGAGGCATTGGGCCGTCTGCTGCTGATACCACAAGAATACCACCGTCCATCTGGGCAGCTCCGGTAATCATGTTCTTCACATAGTCAGCGTGACCTGGGCAGTCAACGTGCGCGTAGTGGCGGTTTGCTGTTTCATACTCAACGTGTGCTGTGGAAATGGTGATACCACGCTCACGCTCCTCGGGAGCGGCGTCGATCTCATCATATGCCTTAGCTTCACCACCACCTGCCTCGGCAAGGATAGTAGTGATTGCAGCGGTGAGAGTTGTTTTGCCGTGGTCAACGTGGCCAATAGTGCCGACGTTAACGTGTGGCTTGTTCCTTTCGAATGCTTCTTTAGCCATTGTTTTTGTGTTTGGTTGGTTGCCCGGTTAGGGCTGCTGGTTTTTATAGTTGGTTGATTGCCTCGGGCTGGAGCTCTTGAGCGGATTTGAACCGCCGACCTCGTCCTTACCAAGGACGCGCTCTACCCCTGAGCTACAAGAGCAGATGCCCTTACCACTAACCTTTGATTTCCCTAGAAAAATACCGATTCAAGGTCTTTAAATACAGACATCGAATCAGCACACCCCTAAGACAATCCTCCGGAAAGCGGGCGGCAAGCTAGCAGAGAGCACACGACTGTCAAAAAAAAACTCTACTATTTCTCTCTTTTTTGCCCACGAAAACACTTTTCGCTGTTTTGGCACGTTTTTAGGCCTGTTTATGGGCAAAATAGTGGACAAATGAAAGCCTGAAACATTGTTCAAGGATCCTTTGATATATTGCCCCCCGTGCTATTTTCTGTATGATTTACCCCGTGGATACCCAATCAGCATCCGATTTTATCGCTACCACCACCACCTCAAGCTTGGAGTTCGGGCCCATCATGATGTCAGTACTGGGTGGTTTGGCGCTCTTTCTCTATGGCATGGACCGGATGTCGATGGCCCTCAAGCTCATTGCCGGTGACCGGCTTCGGCAAATTCTCTCCAGGCTGACAACCAATCGCTTCAAAGGCGCCGCTGCGGGTGCCGCGGTCACCTCCATCATTCAATCCTCGTCGGTGACCACCGTTCTAGTAGTGGGTTTCATATCTGCAGGGCTGATGAATTTCACCCAATCGATTGGGATTATCATGGGTGCCAACATTGGCTCGACCATGACGGCACAAATCATCGCCTTCAAGGTAACCCAATACGCCCTGCTGCTCATCGGTGCAGGATTTTTCCTGTCCTTCTTCGTCAAGAAAGACCGCCTACGTGATTATGGCAAAATGATCATGGGGCTCGGCCTGGTTTTCTATGGCATGCAACTCATGAGCGATGGGGCACAGCCCTTGCAGTCTTATGAACCATTCATCGATTTGATGAAAAACATGAATTCGCCGCTGTTGGGCATCGCCTTTGGCGCTTTTTTCACAGCTCTGGTTCAAAGTTCCTCAGCCACGACGGGCATTGTCATCGTGCTGGCCAGTCAGGGGGTCCTACCCCTCAACGCCGGTATTGCTCTGATTTTTGGTGCCAACATCGGCACTTGCTTCACAGCATGGCTGGCATCCATCGGTAAATCCATAGAAGCCAAACGAGCTGTCACAGTCCACGTTCTGTTCAATGTAGCAGGGGTATTGGTCTGGTTCATGCTCATTCCCGAGCTTGCCGATTCCGTAAAGATAATCTCACCCCAAGCACCCGAACTGGATGGCACTGCCCGCTTGGCTGCGGAAACCCCACGCCAGATTGCGAATGCGCACAGTATTTTCAACATCACCAATACCCTGCTCTTCATATGGTTTGTGGGGCCAATCGGGAAAATCGTTGTCAAAATCATTCCGGATCGACCTGCTACCGAGGCAGAAAAATCCAAACCCAAATACCTCGACCCCGTTCTTCTCAACACCCCTGCCCTCGCCCTCGATGCAGTCAGACTTGAGTTAAGCAGGATGGGCGAACGCGTTACTGCCATCACCAGAGGTTCACTTGAAGTGGTCTGCTCAGGCAATGCTGAAGACATGCGCAAGTTATGGAAAATGGATAGCCGTGTGGATGAAATCCATGGATTTATCCTGTCCTATCTCGCAAACCTCTCCCGAGGTAATCTGGACAAATCTCAATCCGAGCTCATGCATCGCTACCTGGCCACATCCAATTACATGGAGAACATTGCGGACATGGTGGAAACTAATCTGATGGAAATCGGGCGTGAGAGGCTGCGCAGCGGCTTGGTCATCAGTGATGCCACCAGGCAATTACTCGATCATTTTCATCAAGAAGTCAGCTTGCAGGTGAGCGAGGCCATTGAGGCACTCATTACCAATGATCACATTGCCTCAAGAAAAGTCATTGGAGCCAAACCGAGGATGAGTCAATTGGCTGCTGAAGCCGAGGAGCATCTCTCCCGCCGGTTTAGTGCCGACGAACCTCAGCGCATGGTAGCATTCCGCCTCGAGTCCGAGATCATTGAATACCTCAAAAGGATGTATTATTTTGCCAAGCGCATTGCCAAAATTGTCGACCGCAACCCGTCACAAAAAACCCTGACGGCACCGGATGCAGACTAGCCAGAGGGCTTGGCCGCCAGTTTTTCAGTCACGGTAATGATTGCGATACCTCCGACCAGCCAAGCCAATGCAATCCAGGTGGCTTGGGTAGTGAGATCGGGAAAATAGCGCTTCCAACCGATTACCTTACCGGTGATGACCAGCGAATAAACAGGCGCTTTCCACGGCCAGATGACGACCAGAGAGCCGGCAACAAAACCAGTGATCAGTGCAACCGCTGCATCGTGGTATTTTCTGAACATCCAACTCAGAATGTGAGAGAGGGTAAACAAACCAACAGCAGCCCCGACCGCTACGGGCAAGAGGATGGGCAGGGATTCGCCCCATTTGAACTGACGCAGATTGTTGACCGCATCGAGAACAATCAATTGGTAATTGCCCATCAGCAAGAGGATGAAGGAACCTGAAATACCCGGAATGATCATGCTGCACATACCGGCAACACCACAGGCAATAAGGTAGAGCATATTACTGTTCTGCCCGGCCGGGCTCTGAAACGCTAGCAATACCGCTACCGCAACACCGAAGAGAAGTGCGATCATTTGCACAAAACCCCATCTTCTGACCATTTTACCGACGTAAAACAAAGAGGCCATGATCAGCCCGAAGAAAAAGGCATTCACCAGAACGGGGTGATCCGTGTAGGCTGTCTTGAGCACTTTTGCCAAGGTTAACACACTGGCGACCACCCCCAAGCCCAAGGCTATGAGAAAACCCATGTCAACCTGCCTGGCAAAACCGCCCAGATCACCCTTGAAGAGCATGCGACATGCTGTGAAATCGAATGATTTGAGAGCATCGATCAGGCGCTCATAGACACCGGTAATAAAGGCAATCGTGCCTCCGGAAACACCGGGGATGACGTTGGCTGCCCCCATGGCAAAGCCTTTCAGGAAGATGAAAAAATATTCCATTTTCTATGGTGTCACATTTCCAGCATCAGACGGCTGGGATTCTCCAAGCAATCCTTGATGCGGATCAGGAAGGTAACCGCCTCCTTGCCATCGACAAGACGGTGGTCATAGCTCAGAGCAAGATACATCATTGGCCGGATGACCACCTCACCATTGACCGCGACCGGACGCTGCTGGATGGTATGCATGCCGAGGATTCCGCTTTGGGGAGGATTGAGAATCGGAGTACTGAGTAATGACCCGTAAACACCGCCGTTTGAAATGGTAAACACTCCGCCTTGAAGGTCCGCGAGATCCATACTGCCATCGTTGGCTTTGGCAGCATAATCAAGAATACCTTTTTCAATATCAGCAAAACCCTTCTGGTCACAATCGCGGAGCACGGGAACCACCAAACCTTTCTCAGTTCCAATGGCTACTCCGACATCATAAAAGTGATTTTCGATGACATCGGTGCCTTCAATGCGCCCGTTGATGCTGGGAACATCCTTGAGAGCCTGCACCGTGGCCTTCACAAAGAAGGACATGAAACCAAGTTTGCAGCCGTGCTTTGACACAAAATCATCCTGCACCTCTTTGCGCAGCTTCATGATGGCACTCATATCGACCTCATTGAAGGTAGTGAGGATAGCCGCTGTTTGCTGGGCATTGACAAGATGGCTGGCAATTTTCCGGCGCAGCATGCTCATTTTGCGCCTTGTGGTGCGGCCGTTGTCCTCACTGCTTGCTTGCCCGGCTGGCTCAGGCTGGCGTGGCACAACGGACAAGTCAGGGCTCGAACCATCGCGTGGTGCTTGGCTTGGCTTGGTGTCAGGCTGGTTCATCTGGACGGGGGTCGCTTCTTTGCCAGAATCTGCATCTGCAGGTCGGGGATCGGACTTCGGAGGAGATGCTGGCTTTGCGTCCCCGGACTCAGCCGTCGCTCCCACGGTGAGCTTGGCTATTACGGTGCCGATATCAACCTCCTCACCTTCGGGCACGAGAATATGAAGAACTCCCCCCTCTTCCGCCTCAAGCTCATTGGAGACCTTGTCTGTTTCCAGAGTTACCAGAGTATCGCCCTTGTTAACCTGGGACGCATCGGCCACGTGCCAACGGCCTATGTTGGCAGAGGTAATGGATTCACCGGCTGCAGGCACAATGATTTCAATTTCCTTGCCAGAGTCTGCTGTGGGCTCAGCTTCAGCGGGCTCGGCTGACTCCTCATTTGACTCAACAGAATCGGCAGCCTCATCCGCAGCATCGCTCTCTTCAATGGTTCCAACCACCGTGCCAATAGCAACCTCCTCACCCTCCTGAACCTGGATATCGAGAACTCCTGAAACCTCGGCTTCCAGATCGTTGGACACCTTGTCGGTCTCGATGGTCAAAACGGTTTCACCTTTCGCTACCTTGTCACCGCTTTGCTTGTGCCAGCGAGCAACATTGGCTGTGGTGATTGACTCGCCAACATTCGGAATCTTGATTTCAGTGGCCATGGAAATAATCGTGCTTGGTTGGAGGATTTTTAATTTTCGAAGGCTTCTTCGACCAGCATTTGCTGCTCACGGATATGCTGTCCTTTGGAGCCTGCTGCGGGGCTGGAGGATGACTTGCGGCCAGCGTAGCGAATACGGGCGTCGAGAATAGATTCGAGCCGGGGTCTGATGTAGGAATAAGCCCCCATATTGCGCGGTTCTTCCTGAGCCCATACCCACTTTGTGGCTTTTGGAAACTGGCTTAGCATCAATTCTAACATCTCCTCATTAAGTGGGTAAAGTTGCTCGATACGTATGATGGCCGCGTTGTCGATTTCATTCTCGTCGCGATGTTTGGCGAGGTCGTAGAAGACCTTGCCACTGCAGAAAACAATACGTTCGATATCATCAGGATTCTCAAAATCCATGACATCGGGAAGTATCTCCTGAAAACAGGCTCCCTCAAGAAAATCAGCCTCAGCGGACACAGCCTCAGGCCGAGACAGGAGGCTCTTCGGCGTCATCAGAACCAGAGGCTTGCGGAAGGGACGCCTCTTTTGCCTGCGCAGAACATGAAAATACTGCGCTGGTGTTGAGAGATTGGCTACCTGGATATTGGATTCCGCACAGAGCTGCAAGAAGCGTTCGAGACGTGCACTTGAGTGCTCCGGTCCCATGCCCTCATAGCCATGCGGAAGCAGCATCACGAGACTACTTGGCGTCTGCCACTTTGATTCCGCAGAGGCAATGAATTGATCAATGATCACTTGGGCTCCGTTGGAGAAATCACCGAACTGAGCTTCCCACATGATCAGCATGTTGGTCGCCCCGAGCGAGTAGCCATAGTCAAAACCCAACACCGCTGCTTCAGACAATAGTGAGTTATAGACACAAAAATTAGCCTGGTCCTCTGAGAGCGTCTTGAGAGCAATGTGGCGCTCACGGGTTTGGAAATCATAGAGCACAGCGTGACGCTGGCTAAAGGTGCCACGACGCACGTCCTGACCCGACAAACGCACCGGGTTACCCTCCATCAGCAACGAGCCCCATGCCAATGACTCGGCGAAAGCCCAATCAAATCCCTGCCCGGCCTCAAGTGCCTCGACACGGCGCGGGATGAATCTCTTTGCCAGTGTGGGGTGAAGATTGAAGCCCTCAGGAATATCAGTGAGCACCTGGCCAATGTGATGCAGGGTCTTTTTTGGGATACCGGTGGGCACGGGTGCATGGGTGTAGGCGGGCTGGGACTCCGCAGTGGAACCGCTGAAAATAGTCCGGTCCCCTTCTTCCATATGTTGGACCATGGTTTCGTAACCCTCCTCCAGCTCGCTTTGCACCTGCTTCTGGATCTCATCGGCTTGCTGCCGGCTGAGCACGCCTGAGGCGACGACCTGATCCTTGAAGAGGTCCCCTATGGGTTTGCGTGCATCAATTTGCTTGTAGATATGAGGCTGGGTAAATGCTGCCTGGTCCGCTTCGTTATGTCCGTGGCGACGGTAACAGTACATGTCGATGACAATATCACGGCCGAACTTTTGCCTGTATTCCAGCGCAAGCACGGCGGCCCAGACCATGTCATGGGGTTGTTCACCATTCACATGAATCACAGGTGCCTCGACCATTTTAGCAATATCCGTGGCATAGTGGGATGATCGCGCATCCTCCGGCATGGTGGTGAAGCCAATCTGGTTGTTGATGACAATATGAATCGTTCCTCCAGTATGATAACCGGGGAGTTGGGAGAGGTTGAATACTTCAGCGACTGAACCCTGGCCTGCAAATGCAGCGTCTCCGTGAAGTAAAATCGGTAACACTCTGCCCCGGTGCTCACCGGTGACGTTGCGCTCAGACTCCTTGAGATTGTCGCCACCCATCAAACGCTGTCGCGCTCTTGCCTTACCTTCGACAACCGCATTCACCGCTTCGAGGTGACTGGGGTTGGCAGCCAGTGACACATGCACCTCACCGTCGAGCAGCGTGCGTGTCCCCTCATAGCCGAGGTGGTATTTCACATCTCCATCACCGGCGACAAGGTCGGGAACATAATTGGGCGTAAACTCGTAGAGCAGGGTTGTGAGCGACTTTCTGAGAAAATTACGCAACACATTAAGGCGCCCTCTGTGAGCCATACCCATTTCGATCGCCCGGACGTCAAAACTTGGAGATTTTTCCAGAATCGTGTTGAGCAAGACCATCACACCCTCTCCGCCTTCCAGGGAAAATCTTTTTTCACCGAGGAATTTTTTGGCAAGAAAGGACTCAAAGAGTTGTGACTCCAGTAACCACTTCAAGACCTTGCCTTCCTCGTAGTTGAGCAAATGCTGGTGATCTTCCCGATGTTCCACCCTCTCACGGATCCAGTTGCGCGTCTCCGTGTTGAAGATGTGCATGAACTCGGTGCCTACATTGCCGCAGTATGTTTTTTCAAGCGAGGCAATCAGCTCGCGCAGTTTCATCTTTTCACCCCGACGGTAAAACTGACTCGAGACCTCCCGGTCCAAGTCCGACTCATCGAGTCCAAACTGTTCAAGCTGCAAGCGGGGGTTTGGAATCCCTCCCTCGTCAAGGGGGTTGAGATGAGCCTGGGTATGACCCAAAGTGCGGTAGTTGTAGATCAAACTGACCACCTTGCCCCGGAAATTCAAATAATACTCATCAGATGATTGAACTTCCAAATTACCCGCTGGCTGGGCACCCTGCGCACTTGCAGATGCCTCTCCCGCCTTTCTCTTTTCGAGCTGGGCATTGCCCAATTCAAAGCCCTCGAAGAAGGCGCACCAGTCCGCTTCCACGGAGTCCGGGTTTTCACACCACTGCTCATACTTTTGATCCAGAAGATCGGCATTAAAGCGAGCTGATATCGATGATTTCATGAACACGAAAAGGTGAATTTACAGTCGCAATTTGTTTTTCTTTCTTGGAGCTGTATGTAACTTGGTTCTAATTACTGTCATCCACTCACAGAGTCAACGTACAAGGCGGCTCTTTTACGACATTTTTCAATCTCCACCATTCCGTTCCTCCCTCTATGATTGACGTCCACAAGCTAAGCAAGCGATACGGCAGACATTCCGCTGTCAACGATATCAGTTTTCATGTGGGCAAGGGCAAAATCATTGGTTTCCTCGGCCCTAACGGGGCCGGAAAAACCACGACACTGCGAATGCTCACGGGTTATTTGCCACCCACTTCCGGCAGTGCTGAAGTGGCCGGTTATGACATTTATCGTGATTCGGTCAATGCCAGACGCAAGATCGGCTACATGCCCGAGAACGTGCCCCTTTATGACGACATGCGGGTCAGGGAATATCTCCGCTACCGGGCCAAGCTCAAAGGTCTCAGAGGCAAGGCTGCGCGCCAGCACATCGGCGAGGCCATGGACTTGTGTGGCTTGACTCATGTCAGGCGCAAGATGATCAAGACCCTCTCCAAGGGTTATCGCCAGAGAGTGGGACTTGCTGATGCCCTCGTCCACAAACCCGAACTGCTCATCCTGGATGAGCCAACCAAGGGCCTGGACCCAAATCAGATTCGCTCCATCAGAAACCTGATCAAACGACTCGGAGAAACTCATACCATCATGCTCTCCACCCACATTCTTCATGAGGTGGAGATGACCTGTGATCATGTCATCATCATTGACGAGGGAAAAATCAAAGCCTCCGGAGCACCCGCCGAACTTGTCAGCAAAATGCGAGCCGCAGGAAAAATTACCGTTGAAATACAAGCTAATGAAGACGAGGCTGCGAGGGCATTCGACGAGCTCAAACACGTTAAAAAAGTCATTCGAGAGAAAAGAAGTGGGGACTGGTCCAAATTCTCGATCCTGGTCGATCACGGCACGGATACCAGGGAGCGCATTGCTGACATTGCCAACCAGCATCAATGGCCCATAAGAACTCTACACCGTCATCAGTCCACATTGGAAGATGTGTTTGTAGAGCTGACACGCAAAGATTGACGCTTCCGGGAGCCTGCTCACTAGCTGGTCACATCACATCTGACAAGACCGGCAGCCTCGAGCTGCGAGATGAAATCAGAGGGTAAATGCCCGCGCCGTTTCACGTCCATCTTCAGCTTGGTGTGTAGAAAAACAGATCCCATGGGTAGCACCTCAACAGCAACCATGGCGCGCATCCCATCCCGCTCAAGGTCCCAGTCGCTGTCATTTTCCACCGGCTCCCAGCCATTGCCGAGCAGGGCATCGAGAACCTGCTCACGGCTAACTCCCTGCTTGCTCCACCGGCTGGCGTGGTATTGTTCAAACTCGCGCATGTCGTCAGCCAGAATGAACTGCGATGCCTTTGGGGCTGGCTCTACCTGGTTATGCCAGAGCGAGCTGTGAAACCATCTTGCCCATGCGCGTATGCGCGGCTGCATGGCATTGGCCAGTGCAAGCTTGGTTCTGGATTCCAGACAAGAAAAGTCACTTGGGATAGGACGCAGCGGCTGCATACTTGTAACAATTTGTTGGTAAGCACCCGTGCCCATCAAGCCGTGATAAATGAAACTTTCACGAGCTACCGTCATCGCACCACCCGTGTAAACACAGCCCTTCCATAAAGCTCCGTAACCGCGGTAAAATCTCTCCGGATAATCTCGCATCAGGAGCGCTTCCGCTTTGCCATACTGGTATTGCTGCTTGAAATAACCCCACAGATTAGTGCGTCGCCGATGCCAGACAAACGCTGCCGCTGAAAACCCGATCCGAAACCCTGCCTCTTGTAAGCGCCAGCAAAAATCGACATCATCACCCGCAATCCAATAGTCCTCGCAAAAACCTCCGACTGCCTCGAACACATTTTTTCTCACCGCCAGATTACAGCCGGGTAGATGTTCCGCCTCATCATCGCCTGACAAGACATGTGACGGAGCCCCCGGTGCGGACGCCACCACCACCTCATCCATCACACCCGCGCCACCATCGCTCGTAGCAACCGGGCGAGGTGGCAAGTTTGGCCCCCCACAAGCATCCCAAGCCCGCCTGACAAAAGCGTCAGCGAGCCATTGCAGCCATTGAACATCTGGCCGGCAATCATCATCCGTGTAGGCAATAATCTCTCCTTTTGCCTCCCGGGCACCGCGGTTTCTTGCGGCACTCAAGCCGGCATGACCGGATTCAATGAGCCTCACACCCCGATATCGACCGACAAGCTCCGCGGTCTTGTCAGTGGAGCCGTCATCGACAACCACAATTTCAAAATCGGGATAATCAAGATTTTGCAGCGCTTCCAGACACCGCCCGATCCTCGCTGCTCCGTTGTAAGTGCAAACCACAACGCTAAATGATGGAGGGTCGTGGAGTTGACTAGCAGGGCCTGGTGAATCGATCCCCTTGAGCTTGGCACCCAGTGCTGCCAGCGAAGGCTTTGCCACTCCATCCCTGTCATAGAGACCAAAACTCCAGTCATCGATAGCGACTCCACTCTTCTGCCAATGATCGCTCCAGGCATAAACGGTAACACCCCCCATGCCTGCGGACAGGGATTCATCCACGTACCACAAGAGCGCATCCCTTTGCAGTTGTTCGTCATTGCCTTGGGTATCCACTCCGAATTCGCTGAGCAAAACCGGGCGGTCCCCCGCCACATTGTGCAGACGCGGCAAGTAGCTGGCAAAATCATCCCGATTTTCGAGATAGACATTCATCGCCGTAAAATCGGCATTCGCCGGTTCCAGATATTCTGTGGTCGGGTAATTGGAATACGCATAAAGCTTGTCAGGGCAAATATCACGCCCCAGGGCAATCAAATCCTCCAGTGCCTGCCTCACTCGGGTAAGACCCATCCACCTTACCATGTCACTTGGGATTTCATTGGCCACAAAAACACCGGCTACCGCAGGATGGGCGCCCCAACTACCCAGCCCATCAGACATCATGATCTGGGCCGCGGAAAATATTGAGGGATCGGAAACAAAGTCTCGATGATACTCCCAGCTCAGCCCGACAAACACATGCAACCCGGCTTCAAGTGCCGCGTCGAGCAAGACATTTCCTGGCTCCTCATAGACACGCACCGCATTAAAGCCCGCTGACGCGATTTTCTCCATCTGCTCACGATCGTCCGAGACTGCCGGCGGCCTTGGCTCGGGAAACGGCCCGTAGGTTACCATTTTCAAGAATACGCGCTCGGCCCCGGATCGGAAAAATTTCCCGTCCACACTCAGGCGCGGTTTCTGGTTTGCTGGCACAACGCACACTACATCGACTTACTCGAGACTTGAAACTGAAAACTTCCCACCCAAGACTCTGTCCCGTGCTCAAGACTACTGATTTCGACTATCATTTACCCGAGGAACTCATTGCCAGCCGCCCTCTGGAAGACCGCGCCGGGTCTCGCATGATGGTGATTCATCAGGACACTGGTGTCA
>JBDQHQ010000048.1:0-11759 GCA_040264795.1 Akkermansiaceae bacterium
ATCCACGGCCATGTTTTCGGCAGCCGTTCGCGAGTTGGTATCCCGCCAATACTTCAAACTGTCAAAAACCGGCATACGTATTGATGATGCAATAGCTTACCAAGTTCAATCCTCTCCTAATGACGAGGCTCAATCGTTCTGAATAGTTCGTCAGCAACTTGCATGACACGCACGGCACCAATCGGGCCAGGGAATATCACACCAAGGATCAGCAGTCCGTAACGGCTGTCGACCGGTATGACCTCCAGGGTCGAGCTTGCGCCAATTTTAACGTGAAGGTTTCCCACCGCAGCTGCTCCCGGAGATTGACGGTTTGCACGTTGAGACGCATTGGCCAGAGTGCGTGCCACTTGAATAAGTTTCGCATTTTCAACCTCATCGAGGAGAATCTGGCCATTGACATCGATAAGAAACATGGCTCTGGCACCGAGATCTTTGCGGATCACTTCACTGAATTGGCGAATACGCGATAAGAAAGGACCACGAGCCTCAAGTTTGTTCTCCTTCTTGCCACTATCAACCGCAGGTTCTGTAGCAACGTCTTGCGCGGGCTCTGCGCGGGCAGCTAATGCTGCAGATTCGACATCATCATCCTCCAGTGAGTGTTTCTTGGCAGCAATGATATCTGTCTCGATATGCTCCTGGTTAACTGATACTTGAAAAGGAGAATCAATTTTGGCGGCATCAGTAAGATCAGTTTTCGGCGCGTCCTCAGCATCCTCACTTCCCTGCTCTTTTTTGGCAGCTACGGACTCATCAGTTTCAGGCTGTTTGTCAGCGCTCTCTTCCTGATCGTCTTCTTGGGCTTGGGCAGATTGACTTGGTTCTGGAGCGCTAACCGGGCTCTCCATGTCATCGCCGTTTTTGTCAGCAGCAGGATTAACTCTTACTACCGGCTTGCCGCTACCGCTCGGAGGCTCGCTATTTCCCTGGTCAGCAAAACCCTCAAATACTTCACCATAAGCGGCATCCACAGCAGCTTCCTCCACGTCGGGAGGGGGTGCTAGCAGGCCCTCCGCCAAACGGCGAACTTCCTTAGCATCTAACCATGGTTGTAATGGATCCATTAACCCTGTCTGTTGTAATCTACTGCCTTATGGTTGCATCAATTTCTGACCGAAGGCCTTCAAAGATCGACAGCACACCGGCCCCCTCTTCCATAACTCCAACCGGTAAGCCTTTGGCACTGGCTCGGACAAAGAGCTCATCCCGAGGAACGACGTTACGCATCACCATTTTATGAGGTAACAAATTTCTCAAAGCTTGCACAGCCTCTACACTCTCAGGAAGCTGATTTTGAACCATGGTCATGAGTACTCCACACACCCTGAGTCTCGGGTTTACAATCTGCATCCGCGTCAATGCTTCAAGCATTTTAGGCACGGATCGAACGCCAAGCGGCTCAGCCTGTTGAGGAACAACCACGGCTGTGCAAGCAGACAGCACATCAGCGGTTGCACCAAAGAGCCCGGCTGCAGTATCTATGATACACACATCGTAGCCTTGAGCTTCTGCCATTTTGAAGAAATTACGTACCCTGTGTAAGGAAACACCCATTGCTCCCCCTCCAAGTTCGTAATCACTGCATCGCCCGGCGGGAACAATACTCAAGGTTTCAAGGCGAGTAGGAATGATCAACTGCTCAATGGGAAAATCTGCTTCAGCGATGGCATCATAAAAGCCACTGAGAGATCGCGACTGCCTGGTAAGGGATAATCCCACAGAGCCTTGTGGATCAGCATCAACAAGCAGTGTTCTCTTGCCGGCTCTGGCATATGCATGGGCAAGGTTGATCGAGACGGTGGTTTTGCCCACGCCTCCTTTTTGACTGGTTATGGCAATAGTAATCACAACAATGGCAAATTCTTGTTTAAGGTAGCTGCTCGCTAGAGAGACAAAAGCATTTTTTCACCAGTGAGCGAGCTTATTTTGTTAAGAAAACAGAGCTGCTAAATATTCATTTTTTTGGTGCATCTTTTGAGCAAGGAACTATGGTCAACAAAATTATTACGACTCTCTTAATCAATGGCTTCCATCTTGTTCCACACCAAGCAGATACCAATTGCACTGAACCCCATACTACTCTCGATCTGCCTCCTCGCGCTCGGCTGTCGCTCAGGCGATGATGGTAACGAGTCAGGCAATACCCAAACCGCTGATCTTACAGCGTATGAGAAATCACCACTCTCTACAGGGAAAAGCAGCTTACTTGGCGGAGAAAGTGCTTCATCGGTGGGCTGGCAGAATTGGCACCAGGATCTTTTCCGACAGGCAGATAACGAGCGAAAGGTTGTCTGCGCTATGATTGGCTCGGGCACCGACATCAATACCTTGAATATTCTCAGGTCGATCAATGAGTCTCCCTCGCTGATGAGACTGATGAAAAACAATCACGTCAATGCACTTGTTGACAGTAACTTGCACCCTGACATGGCATTTTACGCAACCTATCTCTGTCTGGGCAGCGGCAACCCGGGCAACACACCGATACTTGTCTGGTTTTCCTATGAGGGAAGTCCTATTTCATGGACCCCCATCATCAACGGATCAAGCCAAGAGGTGCATCAGATGATTACCCGCATGAGCAGTACAGTATCTAGCACGTGGTTGAATTCACCAGAATACACTCTGGGTCACAGCCGCAATTCTCAGAAAGACAAAATTCTTATCCCCGAGCCTTTGCCAGCAGACCAGATGGGGAAGACCATGATCGGCAAGCCTATTTTGCAGGCTAAATCACTCTTTAATCCCATATCAAACACAGTGGATAACATGGGCAAGCTTACCGTGGGACGTTATTTGGAACTGATGGTCATGGCATCATACCTGCCCGAATTATCGGCTCAACAACGCCAGCAGTGCCTCAAAACGGCTCAGCAAGTAGCAGATCAATTACTGATTCGCGGTCTGATTGATCCACTGGATGGAGGTGTGTTCATCGGCAAAGAGGCGATGTCCTATGCTTTACCCAAATTCTCAAAAACACTGCGGGCGCAGGCCATCTCCCTGAAGGCTTTATACCTCCTCTACAAGGCCACCAACGATGCTACTTATCTCAATGCTGCCAACAACATTTTAGCATATACTCAGAAGCACCATCTCATGGAAAATGGAAACTATGCTTTTAGTATTTCCCATCTAGGTGATAAAACGGGCCAGCACCCCTACCTATGGACACTGAAGGAAATTCAGGCTGCACTCAACCCGGCGGAACTTAATGTTGCAACGCATGCATTTGGACTTCGCAAACTTGGCAACATTCCCTACGAGGACGACCCCAAGAAAATCTACTTTGAGAAAAACAGCCTGACACAAAAAATCACCCTGGCTGAATTGTCAGAGCGCACCTCCAAGGGAGCAAATGAATTGACCCGGTTATTGGAATCAATCGCAGAGAAACTGCAAAAATCACGCGCGATAAAAGCTAACAGCCCGATCATTGAAAAACTCTCAACTGCCGGCTCCATGGCACTCTACACAAGCGCTTGTGTAGCTGGATACCGAGTTACAGGTGAAGACTCCTGCCTCGATATAGCCAATAAAACACTGAGTCGCATTCGTGATCATTTCATGGATGAAAATGGTGATCTGCATCGGGCAAGTTTTGATAATACCTTGAATAGCAATCCCGCCACCGGAGCTGATTACGCGCTGGCATGCCAAGCTGCCCTCGACCTCCACGAGGCAACCCTTGATGCTGAATGGTTAAAATTCGCCCACACACTCCATACACTGATGAAAGACCGGCTCTTCGATTCCAAAACCGGCCTGCTTGTTGAGTATGACGGCACCAACTACCCCGCGCCTTATCCGAGTCCATTCTACCTCAATATTCTGAATCTGGATAATCCTTGCACCTGGGCCTTGGCCCATTCAAATGCGAAGCGCTTATCTCTGAGGCTTGCTGATGAATCATTTTCCGAGATGATCAACAAGCTGGGAGCGGTGATACACCAAACCGCAAACAGATCTGCATTATCCGCCCTAGACTATCTTACCCTAGAGTCGATTGCCCGATCTCGCAGTGTTTATATAAAACTCCCTGCCAACGAGTCCTTATTGAAGGCAGCCCGCACGGCATCATGCCAGATCATCGCGGTAACGGATTCGGGCTCTTATCCTGAGCTGGAAAGTTCGGCCTCGGAACTAAAGGCCGGCAGTTGCGCCGTCATTGTTGGCGGAAAAAATATTGGCTCCGCAACCACTGCCCGCGAACTCAACAAGCTGCTCGCACAATGATTACGCGCTGCGATGATCCATCGCTAACAGCTTCTCAACCTGGAGTTCTATCACTGCGCGCGCTGACTAATCGGTAAAATTGCCATTGCAAACCGCATTATCTGAAGGCACTCTGCTGCCCAGCAAACCATGAATGCACGCACCGCAAGCCAAGACCGCAAAACAGCGGAAACCAGTATCACCGTCGCTATCAATCTGGATGGCACCGGCAAAGCAGAGGTTTCTACAGGCATCCCTTTCTTCGACCACATGCTCACGCTATTGAGCAAACACAGCCTGATTGATCTGACCGTCAAGGCTGATGGGGATATCGAAGTTGATGCGCACCACACCGTTGAGGACACTGGCATTGTGCTGGGAGACTGTATTCGCCAAGCGCTGGACGACAAAAAAGGTATTCGCCGCTATGGTGCTGCCTACTTACCGATGGATGAGACATTAAGCCGCTGTGTCATTGATTTGAGTAATCGTCCACATCTTGAGTTTCGTGCCCCCACCTCTACCCCTGACGCACCTAATTTTCCATTTACACTCACGGAGGAGTTTTGCCGTGCAGTGACCAATAACTTGCGTGCCAATATTCACATTGAGCTCCTCTACGGACGTGATGGTCACCACATTTCGGAGTCCATCTTCAAGGCACTTGCCCGTGCCCTGCGTCAAGCGATTGAAATCGATCCGCGTGAGACCGGTATTCCAAGCACTAAGGAAGCGCTGTAATCAACCGGTATTGATCACGCTGGCTGCAAAGATAACCCATACTCAATCATTGTTCATTTACCTCCACTTATGAAAGTCGGTATCGTTGACTACGGCAGGGGTAACATCCGTAGTGTGGAGAATGCATTTCTGGCCATTGGCGCTGATACAAGCCTGATCACCAGTCCGGATCAGTTGAGCGGGATCACGCATCTGGTCCTGCCTGGTCAGGGAGAATTCGGCGATTGCGCAGCCAACCTGAAAAAACAAAACATGTTTGATGCCATTGTCGAGTGGACCGCGGAGGACAAACCTTATCTGGGCATCTGCGTTGGCTATCAGCTCATCTTTGAGAAAAGTGAGGAGTCCCCGGATGCTCAGGGACTATCGATTCTTCCGGGCACTGTCAGGCGCTTTCCTGATGTTGGTGAAAAAATTCCGCATATGGGATGGAACTCGATCACGCCCACAAAACCCGAGGACCCACTATGGGCAGACATGCCCGCCGAACCCTATTTCTATTTCGTCCACTCGTATTATCCGGATCCGGACCAGGCCGAACACGTCGCCGCTACCTGTCACTATGCCCTATCCTTTGCAGCAGCGGTAAAACGTGGTAATCTGGTAGCTACACAATTTCACCCTGAGAAAAGCCAGCATAATGGCTTGGCACTGCTCAGAAATTTCCTGGCCATCACCAGCTAATACCGCGACGTAATACCGCTGCTGAAGAGCAAATGGCCCAGACCGCGGAGCTTAGTCAACAATGGCAAGACGCTCGCTGCCGCCAATGAGACCGATATGGTCGAGGAGATCCCGGGCACGGTCTTCCCCGTGACGAGTCAGGCGGAATAACTTATGGGAATGCAGACCATCACTTCTGATTTCCATCCATGCTTTTTTCTCAAGTGCATCGATAATCTTAGTCGTGTTGGACGGTTTTCTCTCATAACTGTGCAGCAAAATATTGAGCCTTTTGGTGTCGATGTAATCCTCTCCTTCCAAAACCTTGGCGAGGCTGGCCAATAACACACTCTCACTGCCGGAGAGGCGGCATTGAGGATCAGCCAATACAGCACGTATATCCTGTAAGCATTGTGAAGTTTGCAGGTCTCCCCCAGCTTCTTCTTCGACCGCCACCATGAAAGCCTCCTGAGCCTCACGGGCCTCCAGGGACTTAGCAACATAATCCCGGTACAAGCGCATTTGCTCGATACTCATTTGATCGCTCATCTTGGCAACCGTATCTGCTAATTTTTGCATGATATGAGCTTCATACATGGCTTGAAGTTAGCAAACGATCATTTGCAGCTCAAGACAATTTGCAAAAACCTCCCATAAAAGCCCAAATATGCAGGAAACTTCACCCATCAAAATAATTAAGTTTTCCTTACTAAATGGTTTTTTCCTTTGTTTTATAGGGCTTTTGAAAAAGACCTTCTATTAAAGTTTCCCATATTAGCTCATTTAGCTAATTTCTGCACGAAATATTAGCAATCACTTATCCAATATGAGATCACGCTTCAACGGCCACAATAACGACCCGCTTCGCAGACAATTCCCCTCACCTCATCAAGCTGACATGTCCAGTCACTGCATTCTGAAATTATCTCGATTTGAGACCGGAGCTCAACAGGAGGAGTCAGGACAAACCCGAGCACCTGATGCACGGCTCCATTTGCATGATGAAATATCACCCTCTGAGCTCAATGACTTTACCCTCTCTTGCATCGAACAGCTCTGTTCCTTGAACAACAAAACCAAAATCAGGCAAGTCATCTCAAAACTCCTTTCTGAAAAGCTCCCTAGCTATGTGACGCTCAAGACGGATTTTCGTGAAAGCCGTGCAGCACATCAAAAGCACCACCTCTGGACCCAAAAAATGTATCAGGCCGTGGAGCCCCTGCTGCAGTTCAAGAGCGCACCCCTCTCCGAACAACAGACATTGGGTAATCTCGCCCTTCAGTTTGTTGAGCAGGACATGCAATTACATTACCGCATGGAGCAACTTCACCTTCGTATTGCCCATGTTGAGCGGTCTGTTGCAGCCCATACCAAACAACTAGGCGCAGATATGGGACTACCTGAAAAAGTCATGAGCAAAGTTGTCAAAGTAATCATGGATACCATGAAAAACTTCGGATAGCTCACACCTCACAGCTTCCACAAAAAAAGCCCCTGCGTTTGCAGGGGCTTTTTGTTCATAGACCTTGGAAAGACTTTACAGGGCCTTCATTGACCCCATTGCCTCGCGCAGCACCTCTCCGATTTCTTCGACAGGGTGATTACGGATGATGAAGTTCACGTCAACGAGCGTGCGGTTATCCACCCCGTTGTCTACAAGCTCAAGTCCCTTGCCAATGACACTGGTATCAACGGTCTTCATGAAGTCTTCAAGAAGTGGCACACAAGCATGAGCAAAGAGATAGCAACCGTATTCAGCTGTGTCGGAGATAATGCGATTCATCTCGTAAAGCTTCTTGCGAGCGATCGTATTGGCAATCAAGGGTGTTTCGTGCAGTGACTCGTAGTAAGCGGACTCCGGCTCAATACCTGCCTCAACCATGACCTCGAAGGCAAGCTCGACACCGGCTCTTACCATGGCAATCATCAGGATCCCCTTGTCGAAGTATTCCTGCTCGGTAATCTCACCGGCTCCCTCGGTCTTTTCAAATTCTGTCTCTCCGGTAGCCTCACGCCAGCCGAGAAGCTTGGCGTCACCATCGGCCCAGTCCTCCATCATTCCTTTGGAAAACTCTCCTGAAATAATGTCATCCATATGCTTCTCGTAAAGGGAGCGCATGATGACCTTGAGTTCCTCAGACAGACGAAAAGCCTCGATCTTAGCTGGGTTGGAAAGGCGATCCATCATATTGGTCACGCCACCTTGCTTGAGGGCCTCGGTTACCACTTCCCAGCCGTCTTGCAGAAGCTTTACCGCGTAGGCAGGGTCAATGCCCTCGCTCTTCATCTTGTCGTAGCACAGGAGTGAACCTGCCTGGAGCATACCGCAAAGAATGGTTTGCTCACCCAGAAGGTCAGATTTCACCTCGGCAACGAATGATGACTCAAGAGCCCCGGCAAGATGACCACCTTGGGCAAAGCAGAGAGCCTTGGCGATTTCAATGCCGTTGCCGTTCGGATCGTTCTCCCCGTGGCAGGCGATCAGGGTGGGAACACCAAAGCCCCGCTTGTATTCCTCTCGCACCTCGGAGCCTGGCGACTTGGGCGCCACCATGATCACCGTAAGGTCCTTGCGGATCTGAGTACCCTCTTCAACGATATTGAAACCGTGGGCGTAGGAAAAACAGGCACCCTCCTTCATGTGTGGAATCACTGTTTCCACAACGGCGGTGTGCTGCTTGTCAGGGGTCAGGTTCATGACAATGTCAGCAGTAGGAAGCATTTCCTCGTAGGTACCGACACTGAAACCGTTCTCACTTGCATTGAGGAAAGACTGACGCTTCTGCTCGATGGCCTCAGCACGCAGTGTGTAGGATACATCCAGACCGCTGTCGCGCATGTTCAGGCCCTGATTAAGTCCTTGTGCACCACAGCCAACGATCACGATCTTCTTGTCCTTGGCAGCTTCGATGCCATTATCGAATTCAGAGATATCCATGAAGCGACATGTTCCAAGCTCATCGAGCTGACGACGCAGAGGTAGTGAATTAAAATAGTTTTGGCTCATTGTTTTGGTGGTTGGTTGGTTGTTGGTTGGTTGTTTTTGGTTGATTCTTTACGTGGCATATTAAATCGTATCGGATTCATTGCGTAAATTGATTTATTTAATACGTAGTATTGCGTTTTGCGCAATTTTGTGAGAAGTTTACCACGTGAATTTCCATGAGCTCAAAAATTTCCTCGTCTTGGCAGATCTTCTTCACTTCGGCCGTGCCAGTCAGGTGTGCAATCTTAGCCCATCCGCCCTGACGCGCAGCATCCAGCGTAGCGAGGAATCCGTAGGTCAGGCTCTTTTCCTGCGAGACAACCGCAGCGTATCACTCACTCCGGCCGGGGAGATATTACGCAACTACGCGGCCTCCGCATTGCGCGACTGGGATACGCTGCGTGAGCAGCTCAGCGATGATCATACGGTCTCCGGCCCTTTATCGATTTACGCATCTGTGACCGCGGTTTACAGCCTCTTGCCGGATCTGCTGGAGACCTACAGGGAAACCTATCCCGATGTTCAGCTTGAGCTTCGCACAGGCTCGGCAGAGGCATCCATTCAGCAGGTCATCAATGGTGAGATCGACATCTCGGTTGCCGCTCTCCCGGACCGGCAACATCCGCGGCTTGAGTTTATGCCTCTCACAGAGACCAATCTCGTCTTTGTGGCTCAGAAAAAACTCAAGGACCTGCCTCTTAGCAAAGGCATACTCGACCTCTCCAACGCTCCACTTGTCTTGCCACGCACCGGCCTTTCCCGACGCAGGCTCGACCTCTGGCTCAAGCAACACCGTATACAGCCCAACATCAGTGCGGAGGTTTCTGGAAATGAGGGTATCCTTGCCATGGTCCGCATGGGTTGCGGCATTGGAATCGTTCCTGAACTTGTGCTGGAGCGCAGCCCCTTTCGTAACGATGTTCAAAAAATTCGCTCTGCTCCCAAGCTCGAGCCCTACGTTGTCGGACTTTGCACTACATCCAAAAATCTTGTGCGTCCAAGCATTGAAGCACTGTGGAAACTGGCAAAAAACAATGAGTTCACTCACTGAGCAATGATGCAAACCTAGCTAGCTAGGACTTGCCATCTCTCTCTGAACCAGCAAGTCTATTGCCCGTGGAGACATCTGAATCTACTAGCCCGGGAAATTCATCAGGATATGCCCTGTTCGATCTCGATCAGACTCTCATCCCATGGGACACCCAGCTTCTGTTTTGTAATTTTGTATTGAAGCGCATGCCGCTGCGCCGTCTCTACCTTCTCATTCTTATCCCCTTTCTTCCACTCACCAAATTACTCGGAGCTGGCGGCATGAAGCGGGTTTTTCTCAATTACCTTTGGGGGCTGAGTCGGGATGACCTTGATGAACTCGCCGAGGAATTTGTGAGTGTGCATTTTCCGGACACCTTCTATCCGGAAATGCTTGAAATTCTCGAGGCAGAAAAAAAGCGCGGACGAATGACAGTCTTAAGCTCCGCCAGTCCGGAAATCTGGGTCAGACCCCTCGCCAAAAAGCTCGGCTTTGATCACTACTTTGCCACTAGCATTGAAGTGAATTGTCGCGTCCGTCTGTTTCCGGATTTACCAGGAGGCAATAACAAAGGAGCCAATAAACTGCGTAAAATGCGCCACCTCTTCCCGGACAACTTTGATCCTGAATCCGGCGATGTGCTGCCAAACAGCCACGCCTTCTCAGACAGTCACGCTGACCTCCCCATGTTATTGATTTGCAAACATGCGACTATGGTCAACCCTACGGAAAAACTCTTAGCCCAGGGTCAACATCGCAACTGGAATTTGCAAACCCCTTGCCGACCCACCAAAAGCAAAACAGGTTTTGCCATCGCCTGTTTACGCCAAGCCCTTGGCACTTATGATTAGAAATTATTATATGACCAAAGTGTCACATTATTTTCAGTAGTCATTCATCATTTCTAATGTAAAAGATCGACCGTCGCAGTTGGTGCGCAGCTTATGCTAATCAGCCACTGCACACAACAACTAGACAAATAACCAAAACAAAACATGATTAAAATTAACTTATTAAATAGTTCAGTCGCTACAGCGATCGCTCTCTCAGGGTCTGCCCTTGCTGGAGATGTCGTAGCTGAAGCTGCTGCCCCAGCTCCTTCAAATAACGGTGACTGGTGTGCTGGCTTCGAGACGGTTGGCAAGTTCTACAAGAACGATGATGCTCGCTTCATTCAGTCGCTGAAATTCTTCGGCCGCTTCCAGTGGCAATACGCTCACATTGATGGAGAGGGTGTTGACGGAGAAAGCTTCAGTGAAGACATCGACGAAGTGCGTCGTTTTCGCTTTGGCTCTGAGATCAAGTTCCTCAACGGCTTCAAGCTGAAAGGCAACGTCAATCTGGTCGATGATGATGCCAAAGAAGGTGGCCCGCGTGAGTTTACGCACAAGGACTGGGATGAACTCACGCTGAGCTACTCTAAAAAGGACGTAGCCGGTTTTGACAAAGCAGGCCTCTCCTACGGCCGCCACAAGGTAGCCATGGGTCACGAGTCCCACACTTCTTCCAAGAAGATCAAGACTGTTGAGCGTTCTCCATTATCCAACAAAATCTACGACGAGCGCTGGACTGGTGTTAAAGTACTGCTTGAGCGTGGCGATTGGGAAGGCATCATCGGTTACTTCAGCCAAGATGATAAGAAGGAGCGCGATGCTTGGGGCAGCATGAGCCAAGGATCAGCTTTTTACGTCAGCTCAGCGTGGAAACTCAATAGCGGTAATCTGTTGTTTGACTTCTTTCACATGTCTGATGATGAAGATGCAGACCCTGACATGAATGACTACGACTGGGCCGCATCATTGGCCTACGAGACTGAGATTGGCAATTGGGACCTCATGGTTAACGTCGTTTATGGCGACAATGGCAACAGCGATTATCAGGATGATCCTGACCAAGAGGGTAACTTCTACGGTCTTGTTGTAATGCCTTCCACCTACATCATCGAAGACAAGCTCGAGTTTGTCGCTCGTTATGTTTATCAGGCGTCTGAGGAAGATGAGGGAATCCGTGCTAATAGCCGTTACTTCCGCACTCCAGACGAAATTGGGGAGGCTGATATGAATAGTGGACGTGGTGATTCCTACCACAGTATCTATGCGGGCCTGAAATACTACTTCTGTG
>JBDQHQ010000049.1:0-11712 GCA_040264795.1 Akkermansiaceae bacterium
GATGGCCCAGTTCCTGTGATAGTGACCGCCGACAAAACCTACACCACGGCCGCCGTCTTCAGGTTTGGGGTCTCGGCACCACATGAGGGCTTGCTCGGTGCCAAAGCATTTCTCGCCGTGTTCATTCCAGAGGTTGATGTAACGGATGGTTTTTTCCGGAGTGGGTATGGCCGTTGCCAGGGAGTGGCAGCAATCACACTCATCTTCCGTGGGGAAGCGCATGTTGTAGTAGAACTCATCATAGGCGGTGATGGGTTTGTCCAGGCCACGGGCGACCGGGTGGCCTTCTCTGGCAGTCATGTCTGCAATCCAGTGGGGGTTAACAGACCAACCCGTCTCCATGAATCCACCGATCCAGGGTTTGAAGTATTTCTCGCCCACCTCCTTGGAGGGGTGAACTCCATAGTGCATGAACATAATGCCCATGCCGGCTTTGACTTTCTGATCGAGAAACTCGACCTTCTTGCCCAGGCGACCACCGGCATCCGCGTAAATGATGCAAGCATCGACCCCTTCAAAAATGGATTCGTCCTTGGGCCAGCCATACCAGTGAACCTTGGCTTCTACTTCAACGCCGCTCTCATTGAGTGCATCAGCCAAAAGCATGCAGCCGGCGCGGAATTCATGCTCGCCATTGGCGTGACTTGGTGGGCCGGCGAGAAAGAGGATTTTTTTCTTTGCTTCGGCGGGAGACAAGCAAAGGAAGGTGACGATCAGGAAACAAGTGACACGGGTAATATAATTCATGATGGTTACGGATGATACGCTACAGCTGGTGGCGTATTTTTCAAGGATTCTGAGGTGATCATAGGCCCCGTATCTGCGGGGGTAACATATATGGGGGGTGTTATGGGGACCGAATAAATCAGGCGACCCAAATGGGCCGCCTGAATGGTAAATACATGTCACTGCTTGAGCAGTGTGATATTTTTTGTCCTCGTGGGATACCTAGCTGAACTAGGGTAGGTTGGGCAGTTCGATGAAGCCCTCTAGCTTGCGAATACGAGTGGGGTGGCGCATCTTACGAAGAGCCTTGGCTTCAATCTGACGAATACGCTCACGGGTCACCTGAAACTGACGGCCCACTTCTTCCAAGGTGCGAGAGTAGCCGTCTTTGAGGCCGAAACGCTGTTCGAGTACCTCACGCTCACGCTCGGTCAGGGTATCAAGCACGTCACCGATCTTTTCCTTGAGCATGGCAAAGCCTGCTTCTTCCATGGGGTTCTCTGCAGCCTTGTCCTCGATGAAGTCACCGAATGATGTGTCATCTGAGTCACCAACCGGTGCCTGCAGGGAAATAGGCTGCTGAGCCATCTTCAAGACAGCGCGAACACGCTCAACAGGGAGGTGGATTTCCTCGGCAATCTCATCCGGGCTTGGCTCACGACCGTATTCCTGAACGAGTTGCTTCTGCACGCGCATCAGTTTGTTAATGGTCTCGATCATGTGGACCGGGATACGGATCGTCCGTGCCTGATCAGCAATGGAGCGGGTGATGGCCTGGCGAATCCACCAGGTTGCGTAGGTGGAGAATTTGTAACCTCGGCGGTATTCGAACTTCTCCACAGCCTTCATCAGGCCCATGTTACCTTCTTGAATGAGGTCAAGGAAGGAGAGGCCTCGGTTGGTGTATTTCTTGGCGATTGAAATCACGAGACGCAGGTTGGCTTCAACCATTTCTGTTTTCGCCTGATACGCTTCGCGAGTGCGTTTGCGTAGTGTGACGCGTGCTTTGGTGAAGTCCTCGACCTTGTGCCATGCGAGTTGCTGCAGTTCACGGATCTTGGTTTCAAACTCTTTGTCGCTTGGTTTGGCCTTGAGCTTGCGATCATATCTCCAGAGTTTTTTCTGGTTGTTCTCTACCTCTGCATTGAAATCCTCGACGACCTTTTGCTTGTAGTAGAAGCGATTGTAAAGGCGTGCCACGGAGGTGAGGTTTTTGTCAAAGTTCTCGATGAGCTTTTTCTTACCACGTGGGTTTTTAGCCTGAAGCTTGCGGAAGATCTGATCGTTTTCCTCGTGGAGGTTGCGCACCTGTTCACAAAGCTTGGGGAGTGCGCGCATATAGCGCTCCCTGCTTTCGATTTTCTTGTCTTGGATCACGCGGTCAAAGCGTTCCTTGCCCCGAGTGAGTCTGTCTGCGAGATCAAGGTAGCAGGCGGAAACAAAGCCAAATTTGTGGAGCTCGGTATTAGCTGCAATTTCAGCGTCTTCGATACGCTTGGAGATCTCCACTTCCTGTTCACGAGTCAGCAGTGGGACTTGACCCATCTGTTTAAGATACATTCTTACCGGGTCATCAAGAATATCGAGTTTCTGGTCTGTCTTGGTGGCATTGACCTCGTCGCCCTCTTTCTTGCGATCCCGATAGGAGTCGACCTCAGATGCATCAATGATGTCGAACTCCATTTTGCGGAGACGGTCAAGGATGGCTTCAACGTCACCGGGATCGACGAGGTCCTTGGGTAGTACTTCGTTGACGTCCTCGTAGGTGAGGTATTCCTGTTCCTTGGCCAGTTTGATGAGCTCACGGATCTTCTCTTGGATCTCAGGAGTGTCTACCCGGCTCTTGGGTGCCTTCTTGGCAGATTTCTTGGGGGTCTCCGGCTTGCTTTCAGAAGCACTTGCAGCTGGTTTTTTTTCTGCTTTGGCCGTTTTTTTGGCTGCTTTCTTAGTAACCTTCTTTGAGGTTTTCTTGGCTGCCTTTTTGGGGGCTTTCTTGGTGACTTTCTTCGGGGCCTTTTTGACAGCTTTTTTAGTGGTCTTCTTAGCAGCCTTCTTTGAGGTTTTCTTCGCTACTTTCTTGGAAGCTTTTTTCGTAGCCTTTTTCGTAGCCTTTTTGGTGGCCTTCTTTGCAGTTTTCTTGACTGCTTTCTTGGTGGTTTTCTTAGCGACTTTTTTCGGGGCCTTTTTGACAACCTTCTTGGTTGCTTTTTTGCTTACCTTTTTCGCGGCTTTTTTGGCTGTCTTCTTGACGGCCTTTTTGGCTGTTTTTTTAGGTGCTTTTTTTGCCGCTGCTTTTTTCTTGGCCATAGGAATGAGTTGATTGAATGGGGGGAGTCTGTACATCGGGGTACAGGTCTACCATTATAGAGGATGCAAGGGGCTTGCCCCTTGGAAGGGCGTGAATCTCAATGACGCTGCATGATTGGTCAAGGGCAAACTTGCCAAAATAGTCCCTTTTTTAGCGGGATTGAGGCGCTTTTAACCGGCTTGAGTGTTTCATGTACGAAAATGAAAATTCAAGTTCCGATGTTATTCTCTGACGCGCTCGATATTTGCCCCGAGCATGATGAGTTTGTCATCGATGTTTTCATAGCCGCGGTCAATGTGGTAGAGGCGGTTGATTTCCGTGGTTCCCTCAGAGCGCAGTGCGGCTAAAACAAGTGCTGCGGAAGCTCTGAGATCAGAGGCCATGACAGGTGCTCCGGAAAGCGGCTTTGAGCCGTCAATGACGGCGGTACCGTTGTCTACTTTGATGTCGGCACCCATACGGGTCATTTCCGCACAATGCATGAAACGCTGGGGGAATATGGTGTCTTCGACAACGGAGATTCCCGGCGTAATGGAAAACAGTGCCGTGAACTGGGCCTGCATATCCGTAGGAAACCCCGGAAATGGGGCTGTGACGATTTTAGCTCCCTTGGGTTCGGCGCCGGGTTTTACTGTGCAGCTGGTTCCGGCTTCGTTGAATTCAACACGGTGACCTGACTCAATGAGTTTTTCAGATGATGGCTTGAGGTCTTTCTCGCAAACGCGATGCAGGGTGACACCATTGTCCGGGCATCCTGCCATGGCTGCTGCAACCATGAATGTCCCGGCCTCAATACGGTCCGGGATGACGGTATGCTCCACGCCATTGAGCTTTTCGACCCCTTCAATGACGATGCGGCGCGTACCCGCACCTGTGATTTTGGCCCCCATTTTGTTGAGGAAATTGGCAAGATCAACGACTTCAGGCTCGCAAGCTGCAGATTCGATAATGGTGGTGCCCTCAGCCAAGACAGCTGCCATCATGAGGTTGTCCGTGCCTAGTACGGTAGGGCCATGCTTGCCGCGTAGATCGACTTCTTTGCCATGCAGGCCCTCAGGAGCCTCCATGATCATGTTGCCACCCTCCATGTTGATGTGGGCTCCAATGCCTTCGAGTCCTTTGAGGTGCAGGTCCACTGGGCGGTCACCAATGACGCAGCCACCAGGTAGCGAGACACTCGCTTTATGGAGTCTGGCAAGCAAGGGCCCCATCACACAGATAGACGCACGCATTTTGCGCACGATGTCATAGGGGGCGTTGTGGTCGATATTGCCGGCAGTAATACGCACGGTTCCACTGGAACGCTCCACTTCCGCACCAAGAGCAGTAAGGATCTGCAGCATGGAGTTGGTGTCAGAAACATCAGGAACCCGGCGGATAATACAGGTTTGGTCAGTGAGCAGTGTCGCTGCGAGTATGGGTAATGAGGCGTTTTTGGAGCCTGATATGTGAACGGTGCCCTTGAGAGTGGAACCGCCGTGTACGAGAAGTTTGTCCATTGAGATGTCTGGTTGTGAGGGTTATGGGTAATCCGCGCCAGGTGATTGATTTTCTGTGTCTGTTGACGCTTGCTCTGGCTCTATTTCCTGATCAATGGGGGGTGGAGACCCCGGTAGCCTGGCGATGGGAAATCGTGCAATGCCATTGAGGTCTTTGTGTATTTCGATGTCAATAAACCGGTTCTGACGGAGCATGGCTTCCACAGCCTCTGCCTGATCATAGCCAATTTCCATGGCGATGATACCTCCGGGGTGGAGATGGAGTGGGGCTTGCTTAATGAAATCACGTAAGATGTCCAGCCCATCTTTTCCGCCATAGAGCGCCAGTGGGGGATCAGACTGGACTTCGGGTGAGAGTTTGGGTTCTTCTGTGTCAGAGATATAAGGGAGGTTGGCTGCGATCAGATGGAACGCTTTGTCGGTAAGTTTCGAGAAAAGATCGGACCAGATCAACTCCACGCGCCCGAGTCCCAACAGTGTTAAGTTTTCTTCCGCAAGGGCGAGGGCATCATGAGAAACATCAGCAAGGGTGGCCGTATGGCATCTTCCGCCGAGCTCTGCAGCCAGAGTGAGTCCAAGGACCCCGCTTCCTGTTCCCATATCCAATAGGTTCATCTGAGGAGGTAGATCCTGTTTGAGAATGATGGCAGCGAGTTCTTCGGTCTCTGGCCTGGGAATGAGCGCGCGTGAATCTGTTTTGAAATCACGTCGGTAAAATTCCACGCTGCCAAGGATGTGCTGCAGGGGTTCTCCATTAGCCCGGCGCTTAAGCTGCTGTCTCAGGGGGATGAGTTCTTCCTCGGTCATGGGACGGTCAAACTGCATGTATAGCTCCACCTTGGAACAGCCGAGCTGGTGCGTGACCAGTAGCTGCATATTCCTGCGCGCATCATCGACCCCCTTGCTTTCCAGATAGGAGGTTCCTTTTTCGATGGTGTCGAGGACTGAGTTCATTGGCTGGGCAAGTTAGGCCGTTAGATCAGATGAGTATCGGTTTGGTCCTGGTGGGCAGGTCGATCTCAGAGGGTGGTCCCGGGAAGTTTTCGGCAATGTAATTGTCCCAGAATTTGCGGGTTTCATCTGAGATGGAATCAGCCATTTTACTCTCACAATCATCACAAATAAGAAGTGGGAAGGGGCCTTTGATGAGGCAATATCCGGTGAACATGGCACCTAGGGTGTAGCTTTTGGCATCAGCGCGTGATTTGCCACAGGTAACACAATTTTCGATGTATTGCCCGGTATCAGAATCATGCCCGAGTTTTTCCAGGCGCGTTTGCATGTCGGCATGATCGTGCATGTAGTCGAACATGGCTACTCGGGAATCCTCTGAGAGTTGATCATTGATTTTTTCCCGGCACTGCAGACACATGGCAAATTCAAACACGCACTCATTACCTGCAAAGGATTGATTGACGACATACATTTCCACATCTTGCAGATTGCAGCCGCAGTCACAGCATTCAGTGAAGGCTTCTTCTGTCTCGTAGGAGTGGAATTCTGAGAGCACGATTTAGTGTTGGTCTGCAGTTAGGATATATCAAGTGTTACCGGACAATGATCCGAGCCATGCACGTCTGAGAGAATCTCTGCACTTTGAACGCGTTCCATCAATGCACTCGAGATGCAGAAGTAATCAATACGCCAGCCAACGTTTTTACCACGGGCTCCGGCACGGTAGCTCCACCAGGAATAGGTGTCGGTCTGGTCAGGGTGAAGGTGACGGAATGTATCGATGAAGCCAGCCTCGATGATTTTGTCAAAATTGGCCCGTTCCTCGTCAGAAAAACCAGCGCTTTGACGGTTTTGCTTGGGCCTGGCGAGGTCAATCTCTTGATGGGCTACGTTGAGGTCGCCACAGAAAATGACCGGTTTGGATTGCTCGAGCTCTTTGCAATAAGCGAGGAAATCTGCGTCCCATTCCTGACGATAGGGAAGTCTGCGCAGTTCGTTCTGGGAGTTAGGCGTGTAGACGGTGACGAGATGAAAATCAGTGAACTCGGCTGTGATGACACGCCCCTCGGCGTCGTGCTCATCGATGCCGATCCCGTAAGTGATGTTGATGGGCTCATGCTTGGAAAAAATAGCTGTGCCGGAGTAGCCCGGTTTTTGAGCTGAATTCCAATAGCTCCGATAACCGGCAAGTTCCAAGGGGAGGTCGACTTGCTCAGCACGTGCTTTGGTTTCTTGCAGGCAGAGGATGTCCGGTTGGTATTGAGCAACGAATTCTCCGAAGTTTTTTTTGATGACGGCGCGAATACCGTTCACATTCCACGAGATGAGTTTCATGAGTATGCAGAGATGCCGTGTGAGTTTTAACCCGGTGGCCAGTTGAGCTTGCGTCCCGCAAGAATGTGAAGATGAAGATGGGGGACCTCCTCGCCGCCATCGCTTCCGTTGTTGATGACTGTGCGGAATCCCGATTGATCAAATCCCTCTTGCTTGGATACTTTTTTTGCCGTCAGAAGCAGGTGACCGAGAATGTCGATGTCAGCATCCTCGCTTTCTGAAATTCTTGGGATGGGTTTCCGCGGAACGATCAACAGGTGTGTCGGCGCTTGTGGGTTGATGTCGTGGAAACAGAGGCAGATGTCATCTTCATAAACAATGTCGGCCGGTATTTCACGGTCTACGATTTTTTCAAACAGGGTTTTTTCAGGCATTCTGTTTTACTGGGTCAGGTTGAGCCGGATTTCCCGCTGATTGGGAAGGGTGGAGTGGCCGTGTGTTTTAAGGAAGTCGAGAATCTCCGAGTGTAGCTGCTCACAGGGGGTAGTCCAACGCTCCACGCCGCGTAGTACTTTGACGCAGTCCCTTGTGCCGGTGAAGTAAAGATCCTCGACACCGTGGATGCGCAGCTCCTCAATCTCGCTGTGGATTTTGTTAAAGAAGGCGAGCTCGAAGCCATTGCCGGCCTCCTTGGCCGCCCGCATTAAAGATAGGGTGACGGGAGGGGAGATCAATGGTAGGGATTTGGCAATCGCCCCGCAGCCGATGCGCTCGAGCATCCTGCGCACTCGTGAGTGAAGTTCCTCAATAGTGATAACACGCAGAGAGCACTTGTTTTCAAGATAATGAATGATGCCTTCCATCAAGTCATCAATGAATGGAAAATCCTCTCTCTGGGCAGCCGTTGCCCCGCGCATGATGGTCTGACGCAGCCACTCGGTATCATAGCCGGTCACCTGATGACGACCAACTTGCAGTACCGGGCGATTGCCGACGAGGCATATCATAAGGTGAAGATGTTGGTTGTGGGCTCAGGCATGGCAGGAGATGAGGGCGTTTGTGTCTGGACTATTCCTTGAAAAGTTTGCGCTGGTAGGGATCCCGTGCGGAACGGCGTTCCAGAGCTTGGATTTCCCGGATGAATTCTCCGACGTCTTCAAACTGTCTGTAGACGGAGACGTAACGAACGTAGGCGACGGGATCAATGTCGTGAAGCTTGGCCATCACGCGCGGTCCAATGCTGCTAGATGGCACTTCCGAGAGGTGGTCTTTGTGCAGGTCTGTCAGTATTTCCTCCACGGCGCGGTCCAGGCGATCCATCGGCACGGGGCGCTTCTCGCAAGCTTTGACGAGACCTCTGAATATCTTTTCCCGGTTGAGAGACTCACGGGTTCCATCCCGCTTTACCACTTGCAATTCGGTGCGCTCAATTTGCTCATAGGTGGTGTAGCGGTAATCACACGCCAGACAGACCCTGCGCCGCCGCGTGGTGGTCCCGTCTTTGGACATACGGGAGTCGATGACCTTGTCTTTAAGTGATCCACATTGAATACAGCGCATAGCTAAAGCAGCCCTCCGGACTGATGCGCGGAAGACTAGGGCAATACATGTTGTGGTATCAAAGAGAAAATCATACAATATTCAGTTGATCTCCATGAGCCTAGTCCGGCCGGTAAATTATTTTTCAAATACCCCCAGAACAGCCTGGGAAGTGTGCTGCTTGAGTAAAAAAACAGGCTTAGGGGCCTGTCTTTGTGAATAACTTTCCTAACGCTCAATCAGCGAGTTTTTGCCGGAGCCTTGATGATGCCCTCCGCGGTCTCTTTTTTGAGTCTCAATTGACCACAAGCGGCATTGATGTCCCCCCCTTTTTCAAGCCGTAGGGTGGTGTTTATCCCTGCTGCTGCGACAACATCACGAAAGGCAATGCAATGGCTCTCACTGGGTCTCTTCCACTCCAAGCCCTCAACGGTGTTGTAGGGAATGAGGTTCACCTTCGCGTTGAGACCCTTCGCTCTCTTGGCGAGTATTGCCGCTTGATCGAGATGATCATTCACCCCTTCTATCAGGATGTATTCCAGAGAAATTTTTTGTTTCTTGTGGGTGCGCCAGTAGTGCAAGGAATCAAACAACTCCTTGATCGGGTATTTCTTATTGATGGGCATGATCAAGTCACGCACATCATCAGTAGCCCCGTGCAGTGAGATGGCCAGGCGTATGGGAACAGGGAACTCGGCGAGTTTGCGGATCTGCGGAGCAAGGCCGGAGGTGGAGACGGTGATGCTCCTAGCCCCTATGTTGAGTCCCCAGTGAGCTGTAATGATCTCAAGCGCTTTGGTGAGGTTGTTGAGGTTGGCGAGGGGCTCACCCATGCCCATGAAAACGATATTGTTGATTGACTCGCCAGAGATTTTTTCCACCGAGAGCATTTGACCAACGATTTCAGCAGCTGTTAGATTGCGGGTGAATCCGGCGAGGCCCGAGGCGCAGAATTTACATCCATAGGCACAGCCAACCTGGGAGGAAACACAGATGGTTTTGCGTGATGATTGTTTGCCCTTCAGTCCAACGGAGGCTGGGATGAACACCGTTTCCACATAACGGCCATCGTGGAGGCGGAAGAGGAACTTGCGCGTGGTGTCTGCGGCTCCTTTGGTTTCAATGTGCTCGAGGTCATTGAGGTGATAGGACTCCGAGAGTTGCTCACGCAAAGCTGCCGGCAGATTGCTCATTTCCTCGATCTTGCCGACCCGCTGCTGGTAGATCCACTCCAGGGTTTGTTTGACCCGGTAGGGCTTTTCTCCCATCTCAGCATAGATGTTTTCCAAATCCACTAGGCTATATCCCAGTAGCGAGGATGACTCCGCTTGCTTGGCTTGTTGGCTCTCAGTCACGCGTTGCTTTTAGCATGATTTCCAGGAATGGCACGGATGATTTTGCCTCTGTAGGGGGCACGCCGTAGGGATGACGAATTCACGGGTGAATCATCTTGATTAAGGAAGGATTTTGTCGATGCTTACCGGCGTAACCAATTACTATTTCAGCATTATGAGCCACATTGCCAACAACCTCGTCGACACCGTAGGGAACACCCCCTTAGTTAAACTCAATAATTTCACCAAGGATCTGGACGCTGAAATCCTCGTGAAGGCCGAATTTTTCAACCCTCTCTTCAGCGTGAAAGACCGTATCGGGCGCTCGATGATTGAGGCTGCTGAAAAAGACGGTAGCCTGAAGCCTGGGGGTGTTATCATTGAGCCTACTTCAGGCAATACAGGTATTGCTTTGGCATTTGTTGCCCGAGCCAAGGGTTATCGCTGTATCCTGACTATGCCGGAGACGATGTCCCTTGAGCGCCGCGTTTTGCTGCGCATGCTGGGAGCTGAGATTGTTCTTACCCCTGGACCCAAGGGTATGGGTGGAGCCATCGCCAAGGCTGGTCAGTTGCTCGAGGAGAGTGGGGATGATGCTTTTGGCCCAAGCCAATTTGACAACCCCGCCAATCCGGAGGCTCACCGCCAGACCACTGCGGAGGAAATTTGGTCCGCAACAGATGGTCAAATTGATGCCTTTGTCGCGGGTGTTGGCACTGGTGGCACGATCACGGGTGTTGGCGAAGTGCTCAAGGCAAGGTGTGACATGCGCGTTGTCGCCGTTGAGCCCGCTGCGAGCCCTGTTATTTCAGGAGGTCAACCCGGTCCTCATAAGATTCAGGGAATCGGGGCAGGGTTTATCCCTGGCAACCTGAATGTCGATGTCATTGATGAAACAATTTGTGTTACCAATGAGGATGCCTTTGAGACCGCGCAAGCGGTTGCACAGAGTGATGGCTTGCCTGTAGGTATTTCCAGTGGAGCGAACATCTGGTCAGCGGTTCAGCTGGCGAAGCGCCCGGAGTTCAAAGGTAAGCGTATTGTCACGGTGGCTTGTAGCTCAACCGAGCGCTATCTGAGCACGCCTCTTGCCGAGCAAATCAGGCAGGAGGTCAGTCAGCTGCCTGTTTCTGAGATTTAATCCAGACATCGATATTAATTTGATGGATAAGCAGGAGATCAAGGATGCTATCCTGGACATGGGTAGCAAGGCTCGTGTGGCTGCACATGCTCTGGCCATTCTGAGTGCTGATGAGAAAAACACGATTTTGCGTGCCATGGCTGCTTCCTTACGTGAGCAGGAGCAAGCGATTTTGGAGGCCAACAAGCTCGATATTACCGCTGGTGAGGCCAATGGTTTGACTTCTGCCATGCTGGACCGTCTGCGGCTTGATGCCTCACGGATAGATGCCATAGCAACGGGTGTTGAAGAGGTGGCTGAGCTTCCTGATCCTGTCGGTGAGGTTTTGGCTGACTGGACACGCCCGAACAATGTGCATTATGAGCAAATTCGTGTGCCAATCGGGGTGATTGGTATTATTTACGAAAGTCGGCCCAATGTGACCAGTGATGCTGCGGTGCTATGTCTGAAGTCGGGAAATGCAACTATTTTGCGAGGCGGCTCGGAGGCGATTCATTCCAATAAGGCGATCGCGGCAGCGCTGCAAGCTGGTGGAGAGTCTGCAGGTTTGCCCGAAAACGCGATCCAGCTCATTCCCTTCACGGATCGTGAGAGTGTGAGCGTGATGGCGGGCATGGATCAGTGGTTGGATGTGATTATTCCCCGTGGGGGCAAGGGCCTGATCGAGACGGTGGTGTCACTGGCACGTATGCCGGTGATCAAGCATTACGATGGTATTTGTCATACCTATATCGACAAGGATGCGGATTTGGAGATGGCGGTTGCCATTGCAGATGATGCCAAGACGCACAAGCCGGGGGTTTGTAATGCGCTGGAAACTCTCTTGGTGCATGCCGATATCGCGGAGGTTTTTCTTCCTCAAATTGCTGAGGTTTATAAGCAAAAAGGAGTCGAGATGCGTGGGGATGAGAGGGTGCTCGCAATTCTGGGTGGCGA
>JBDQHQ010000050.1:0-11711 GCA_040264795.1 Akkermansiaceae bacterium
GGCGGTGGCATCTACTAAAAACCCGATATACAATCCCTTGTTTATTCATGGGGGCTCTGGTCTTGGAAAAACCCACCTCATGCAGGCCATTGGTCAGCAGGTGATGCGCGACAATCCCTCGGCAAAAGTCGTCTACCTTACCTGTGAAAAATTCATCAATGAGTTCATCGATACGGTTCGCAAGGGTTCACTGGAGAGATTTAGACGTAAGTACCGCCGTGCAGATATTTTGCTTATCGACGACATTCAATTCCTTGCTGGCAAAGAGCGCTCCCAAGAGGAGTTTTTCCATACCTTCAATGAGCTGCTGGATTTGCACAGCCAGATTGTCCTAACTTCGGACCGGCCGGCATCAGAAATAAAAAATATCGAACCTCGTCTTGTCTCTCGTTTCGAAAGCGGCTTGACGGTTGAGTTGCAACCTCCAGGAATGGAAACCCGCTTGGCAATTCTCCGGTGCAAAATGGAGGACTGGGATGTGCAGCTGGATAGCTCGATTCTGGAAATGCTTGCAGAGCGCATTCAGAGCAACGTCCGCAGACTTGAGGGGGGACTTGTTCGCATAGCCACCTACGCCTCACTGGGCACAGAACAGGTGACGACAGAGCGGTCAGAATTCTTACTGAAAGACATTTTGCGCGAAGAGGGACAGCGTAGAGTCAACATCGATTCCATCCAGAAAGCGGTCACCGATTACTATGATATTAGGCTGGCAGACATGACCAGTAGACGCCGCCCGTCCAACATAGCATTTCCACGCCAGATCGCGATGTATCTGAGTCGTAAAATGACCTCATGCTCGCTGGTTGAAATTGGCGAGGCCTTCGGTGGCAGGGATCACGGCACTGTCATTTATGCGTGTCAGAAAGTGAAGGAAAGAATCGAGTCCGAGGCGGACATTCGTGATGCCGTGGATATCCTCATGACGACGCTGAAGCGTAGATAATAAGTAGCGCAGGCTACTTTGTCAGTTCAACCGTACGAGGTTCCCTACCTAAGCGCTCGTTTTCGGGATTGCTCAACTTTTTCTGGGCTCGCGTTATTTTCCTTAGGACTTGTTGAGTGTTTGTCCGTTCATTTTGGGGTCTATATATTGCGCCCGCGATGCGAACAAACACAGCATATTGTGCCAAGGGGTGAAATTTGGTCAAGATTCGTTAATGAAGGCTTGCTTTGGAGAGAAAATAATCCAATCTCATCGCCGTCGTGCATCCGGTTTTTATGAAGACCCAGTGCAGTCAACCATTATCACCTATTCAAAAATGAAATTCTCTATTAGCAAGGAAGCTTTTCTTGATGCTTTACAGCAGGTTCAGCATGTTGTCAGCAACAGGGCTACACTCCCCATTTTATCCAATGTTCTTATTGAAGCAGCCGGTGGTAAGCTCAAGTTGACGACGACTGATCTGGATGTTGGTGTCAGCGGTAGTGTGGAAGCCAACATTGAAAAAGAGGGATGCACAACTCTTCCTGTAAAACGTTTGGTGAGTATTATTCGCGAGCTTCCTGCAAGTGAGGTTGAGGTGTCCGTGGATAGTAAAAACCATGCTAGCATCAAGTCAGGACCGAGTTTTTTCAAGATCATCGGCTTGGGGGAAGAAGAGTTTCCGCCATTGCCGAAGTTTGAGGATTCTACCGAATTTAAAATTGGCCAGGGCTTACTGCATGACGCGATCAAGAAGACCTCATATGCCATCTCCACGGACGAGACGCGATACGTTCTCAATGGTATCTATGTCTCTTTCCGAGAAGGTAAAATGATATTTGTCGCCACGGACGGACGCCGTCTCGCCATGGTTGAAAACGATCTCGAGTATCCAGCAAGCCACGAGACGGATGTCATTGTGCCTTCCAAGGCTGTGGGTGAGCTTCAACGTATGCTTGGAGGTGACGGCGATGCCATTGTCAAGTTGAGCGGAAACCAAATCAGTTTTGAAGTGGGTGACAGCATTATCGTCAGCAAGCTCATCGAAGGAAACTACCCCAATTACAAGCAGGTGATTCCCGGCGAGCGCAAAGAGCGTGTCACCATCAACCGTGAAGAGTTTCTCAATACAGTGCGTCGGGTCTCGTTACTTACTTCTGAAAGCTCAAACTCAGTCAAACTTACCTTTAGTAAGGGAAGCATTGATGTGCAGGCTAACTCAAAGGACATTGGTGAGGCCGAAGAGCCCGTGGTTGCCGATTACGATGGAGAGGAATTCGCAATTGCATTCAATCCGGAGTTTCTGATGGCGCCTCTCAAAAATTTATCTGAGGACTCAGTTTACCTCGATCTCATCGATGGAATGAGCCCCGGAGTTATCCGCATCGATGGTTCGTTCCTTTATGTGATCATGCCGATGCGTGTCAGCAGCTAATATCGATACTGGATATCCAGTGATGACGCAAAAAAGACCGGGGTGCAAAGCTCCGGCTTTTTTTTGCACTCGAATTGTGGTAATGGATTTGCCATGGCTTATGTTTCAGCAGCGGTTTGGGGTTTAGTGATGGCTTTTATGGTAACAGCTTGTGCTGACAAAGGAGCCAATGGCAGTGGCGATAACATTGCACCAGCTCCAGTCGTTAAAAAGATCAAGCCCGGGGAAATCACCGGGGTGGACATAGAGCGGCTTTTCTCCATGACAGAGTCAAACAGTGTCCTTCTGGTCGATTGCAGGCCTGGTCTTTTTTATCGCCTCGGGCATATCGAAGGTGCGCTTAGCATGCCCTTGAAGAAGTATCAGGATATGCTCAATACCAATAAAAAGCTTTTTGACCGTGCTTTGGCAGAGGGGAAAATCATTGTTTTCTACTGTCAGAACCTCAACTGCCCTGATGCCTACCTGTTTGCCCAAGCAATAGCAAGGGAGGGGTATTCAACTTCAGTCTATAAGGGCGGATGGGAAGAGTGGAAAGCCTCTGGGCTTTGATGTGTCCCCGTCCCGATAACCGGTCAATTATTCGCTATATTCAGCCCAGGAGGATGTAGTTTCCCAGACGCGTATGTTGGCAATTCTGACTTCAGCTCTGACAGGGTATTGGGAGTCTGGTTGTGCAACAAATGCCTCCAGCGATGCCTTGGTGTGGAGGTAGATGGTGCGTGCCATCACTTCTGTTGTCGGATCCTCGCCCTCAAAGCCAATGATACGGTCACCGTAGGCTTCTTTGAAAAACTCAAATTTCGGATCCTCGGTATTCATGCAGAGTGCATGGTCATAGGTCTCAAGGAAATCTCCGATCATTCGTGAGATGAGCTTGAAATCAAAAACCATCTCACGTTCATCAAGTGTATCAGCTTCGAAGATGAGCTCGACCTTGCGGGTATGCCCATGGGGAAACCTACACTTGTCGGGGTGTTTGGAGAGTAAGTGGCCGTTTTCGACCTCAATCATTTTGCAAATCCGGTAGGGCATGGGGAGGAGATTGTGGAGTAAGGTTATGGGTGGTGAAGTTTGACTGGTGGGCGATTTCCAGCAGCATAGGTCGGCTCAATATTTAAGAAATGATTTTCTCAGCCAACTCAATGTCTTCAGGATAGGTGATTTTCAGATTGGGCTCTTTATTGGCAACGAGCCGTGTTTTGCACTCAATGAGTTCCATGGCTGATACTTCATCAGTAACGCGTTGGTCATTTATTTGGACGAGCTCGTAAGCTTTGATGAGTAGATCGGTTTTAAATATTTGAGGGGTTTCCATGAGCCATAAATGGTCTCTGTTGAGCGAGTCGCTCACAAAGGCATCTGTATCAGCCCGCTTGATGGTCTCTGTTACCGGGCGTGCTGATGATGCGGCATGGTATTCTTCAGCGCATTCTAAAACCCGTTGAATCTGCTCACAGGATATAAGAGGGCGTGCTCCATCATGCACAGCCACATAATCTGCTGCTGACGATAATTGTCTCAGGCCCGCCGCTACAGAGTCATGCCGGTCCTTGCCGCCATCGACTCGAGTGATCAGCTTGCGATGATCTGGGTCGAGATCCAAGGCATTAAAGCGATCCTGAGGGCAGACAATGATAATATCAGCCACATTCTCCAAGCTGCAGAATGTTTCAATACTATGTTGTAAGACGGGTTTGCCGGCGAGATTCGCGAGTAATTTGTCAAAACCCATACGCTGACTGGTTCCAGCAGCTACAATGATAACGGAGAAGTTCATGATGTAATCAGTCGCAGAGAGAGGAGCTGGCTTGAGGTGGGGCGGTGAGGTCAGCTCAGTGATGCGAACTTCAGAGTTTCACGCCAGAACTTAATGGAGCCGCTTCATGACCTCCTGTGACAATTTTTTGCCATCTGCGCGGCCTCCGGTTTTTTGCTGGAGTAGCTGCATGACTTTACCCATGTCTTTTTTGGATTCAGCTCCTGATTCACTGATGGCTGATTCCACAGCAGCGATGATTTCATCATCACTCATGGCAGCGGGCAAATATTTTTCCAGAATATTGATTTCAAGTTTCTCGTTGCTGGCGAGTTCATCCCTCCCGGCTTTTTCAAACTGATCAATGGAATCCTGACGCTGTTTGATCTGTTTGCGAATAATACTGACGATTTCCGCTTCCTCGAGCGCAGTGCCGGCTCCGGATTTTTGAATGCTGGCATTGGTGATTGCCGATTTCAGTGCGCGTAGTGTGTTGAGCGATACTTTGTCACGCTCTCGCATGGCGCTTTTCATATCACTGTTAATAGCTTCGTCTAGTGAACTCATAATTGGTTGTAAATAAGGTGAACAGATGTCGGTTTTTTGGGTCAATTCCAGAGAGGCGCTTCAAAAGAGATCCTCAGCCGTTACCGATGTCTGCTCACGGCAACCGAGCCAAACGGCTTGATCCACTACACGAGAATAATCCGTATCAAATCTGTAACTGTGGCAGTTGGGGCAGAGGTTGGCTCTGCTTCCCACAATGGAGTCACAGCCTTCACATACTTTGTAATGGGAAGGGTTGTTGGCAATCTCCTTGGCTTTATCCATGCGAGATTGATTTTGCGGATGTGGTGTCATGGATAGTTGACTGATAAATGGGTAATTTGGCTTGTCTAGGAAAAAAATATGTCCCGGAGCTGAAAAAAGCGACTCCCATCAAAGGGAGTCGCCGGAAAAAGTCAATGGGCTGACTGGATTGCCGATCCTGAGGCCGGGCAATGTGTGGAGCCTAAATCAAGCTGTAAGGTGCTTGTTGGTTTTGCTCTTGAGGTTGGCCGCTTTGTTGGCGTGGATGATGTTATTTTTGTAACATTTATCCTCTGCGGAGGTGAACTCAGAGTAAGTTTTCTGAGCGGTCTCTTTGTCGCCTGAGGCAGCAGCTTCCAATGTCTTTCTGCGCAAGGTTTTCATGCGGCTTGTGAGAGACTTGTTGCGTGTAGTACGTGTTGCGATTTGGCGAACACGCTTGAGAGCTGATTTTGAATTGGCCATTGAATGAACGGAGTTGAGATTGGTTGGGTCAGAATGCTTATGCTGAAGCAAGTTGACAATGTGTCAGGGGCGCAGAAACTAGCTAATCAGGGTGGTGTGTCAAGCTCGATAGCTAGGAAAATGAGGGCTTTTGCTTTAAATGAATGGATTTTCGTTGTTTTGCGCGGCAGCTCAGGCTTCCCAGAGAAGATCCTGCCTGCTGGCCTGGGGTGTAAACCCGCCAGTCCGCGCCGGGCGAATTTTTACTTTTTGGCCTTCTGCTTGGCGGGAGAGCCTAAAATTGCGGGCAGTTGCTGGGTAAGCGAACTCAAGGAAGTAAAGAAGAAGCCTACCGGGAAAGGCATCAATAAGACCGCAGCAATCCATCGCTCATTCAGGACATTGTCTGCGACAATGATCGTAAAGAAGAGAGCGAAAGCCAGTTCGACAAAGGGTGTCAGTGACTTGATGGCCTTGTAGCGGCTATTTTTGAAGGCTGATTTTTCCTTTTTAGCACTACCATTAATGCCGTGTTTTGGTGTGCGCACGAAGCTGGACTCATGATTAAAGAGAGCTTCCAGGACTGCTTTTGCATTGTTCACAGACATGCCAATACCCAGAGCCAGAAGCAAGGGGAGATACATGATGTCCTTGAGCCAAGTGTCTGGCCGCAGCGCTTTCTGGCTCATGATGTAGAACAGAGCCACGGATACGCTACCAAAGAAAAAGATGGGAAAGTTCAGCAGATGCTCGGATATGCCATGCTCTGCAAACCAGGTCATATGGCTCTGTTGCTTAGGGCTAATCAAGAAAAGCAGCGCAAAAAGTAGTAGGTAGGCAAAGTTGGAGGTCAAGTGAGCGGTGGCTTCCAACTTGCAGCTCATGGGGGCATTGCTTTTCCAGATATCGATCAAGCACTTCTTGCAGACTTGGATGGAACCTTTGGTCCAGCGATGCTGCTGGCTTTTAAAGCCCTCCATATCAACGGGCAGTTCTGCGGGTGTTGTGACATCGTTGAGAAAGATGAATTTCCAGCCCTTGAGCTGAGCACGGTAACTGAGGTCCATATCCTCGGTGAGGGTGTCGTGCTCCCAGCCTCCGGCGTCTGCGATGCATGACTTCCGCCATATGCCGGCGGTGCCATTGAAGGTGAAAAAGCGACCGCTGCGATTGCGGGCTGTTTGTTCCAGCTCCAGGTGGCCATCGAGAAACATGGCCTGGATGCGCGTAAGGGGGTTGTAGGTGCGGTTGATGTGCTCCCAGCGTGTCTGAATCATGCCGATGTTGTCATCGGTGAAATAATGAATGGTTTTCTTAAGAACGTCGGAATCAGGGACGAAGTCAGAATCCAGAATAAAGAGATACTCGCCTTTGGCGGTCTCAGTGCCGTTTTCCAAAGCGCCGGCTTTGTATCCTGTTCGGTCGACTCGGTGCACATATTCAGCATCGAATCCTCGCTCAATGAGCTTTGCGACCTCAATCTTGCATATTTCGGTGGTCTCGTCTGTGGAGTCATCCAATACCTGAATTTGAAGTTTGTCCTGCGGGTAATCCAGCGCTGAGACTGAATTGAGCAGTCTCTCCATGACATGCATTTCATTGAAGCAGGGGAGCTGGACAGTGACCAGGGGTAGCTCCTCGAATTGGGATTTTGGCTTTGGGTGGTTTCTGGAATGCTTCAAGTAGAGCGTAAGGATCATTAGGCGGTGGAAGCCATAGCCTGAGAGCCCGACAAGTACGAGAAAGTAAAGAGTGATCCAGATGAAGTCCATAATGGGAAGGATTGGGAGGCGCTCCGCTTACTTGTTTTGGTCCATTTTGTCAAGGTCTGATCCTGCCATGCTCAATAGCTGTATCCTTGCCCATCAGAGGCCTATGCTTATGTGCTTTCGTTGATGTGGCTTGCATGTTTCATTGTCTGCGATGGATATCCCAAGTGGTGATCGAGAGGAATTTCGTGAATTATTAGTCGAAATAGGTGACACAAACATGCCCTTCGGTCGTTTTGGGCCGGATCATTTCCCGCCGCGTGGCTTGCCGATTATGGACTTACCGGAGGAATATTTAGCCTGGTTTCAGCAGCAGGGGTTTCCGAATGGTCGACTCGGGGAGCTCTTGGAAGTGGTTTGGGGGATCAAGGATGTCGGCATGGATAGCGTATTTGAGCCGCTGCGCAAGGTGCGCGGTGGGAGGCGCAGTATCAGGAAACCGAAAAGACCTTGAAGCTAGCGGGTCGCTGTTGCCAAGCGAGTCACTTGGAAGTTTGCTCAATGCTTGGCTTGCTTGTCCATGTAATTGACAATGGCCCGGCGTAGTTCGACGGCATCCACTCGGCCAGAGTGTTGCCAGATGACCTTTCCGCCCGGGGCTATCAAAACAGCGTAGGGTAGCGCCCCATTCCAGTCAGGAGCCAGAGTATCGGCAAGCTCGTCGAGATTTTCACCAATGAAGATGTAGTTGTTTGAGGCACGATTTTCTTTTTTGAGGGAGGAGGCACTGCGTGGTGAAATTGCTGCTTGGTGTTCGGTGAGGATTTTGAGCACTTGGCCTTTGTCTGCCACGGGATCAATGCTGATGGTGACAAATTCGAAAGGTCGGTTTTGGAAGCGGCGGTAGGTTTCCACCAGATCAGGAAACTCTGCAATGCATGGGGCGCAGGCTGTTGACCAGAAATTGATGAGCCGCAGCTTGTCCGTATTGTTGGAGGCGAGGGAATCAGCCATCTTTTGGTCAAGGTCATTGATGGCCACTGGAAGCGCTGCCCATTTGGCGTTGTCCTTGGTGACACTGTCACGTTTCCAGGACCATTTGGTGGAGCAGCCGAAGGGGCGAGTGGTGGCTGTTTCCGGTTTCTTGCCTGCAAGAATAGCATCAATGGCCTGACGCACGTAGGGTGTTCCTATGTTTTGCCTGCTGCGTCGCGCATCATCGATCCTGCCCGAGTAGCGTAGCTTGCGTTGAGCATCGAAGACAAAGACGTGCGGCGTAGCTACCGCCCCGTAGGCTTTGGTGGTTTCCTGGCTGGTTCCGTCGTAAAGGTAGGGGAAGTTGTAGTTTTCCTCTTGGGCGACATGCTTCATGTCTTCAAGAGAGTCACCGTAAACCGAGTATCCTAGTTCATCGAGGCGAAGCGCTTTGTCGTCATTGCCTGAGATGGCGATCAGGGAAACCCCCTTGTCTTTGTAATCTTTGTGTAAACGGATGACTTTGCCTCGAGCGGCTCGTGCATCGGGGCAGTGGTTGCAGGTGAAAACAATGACCAGAGCTTTTGAGTCTGAGAAATCACTGAGAGCGTGATTTTTACCATCGACACCGGGGAGTGAGAACTCCGGGGCAGGAGAACCAAGTTCCAGGGTTTTAATAGCCTCAGGCTTTGCCCATGACGTGGTGATGAGGTAGCTGTGGATGGTAAGGGTGCAAAAAATCAAAAAGCAGATCGGTAAACGCATACAGGTAAACTAATTTCAGCTAATATGATTGCAAGAAGTAAGCCGGCTGGGCGTAATTGAATCATGACTCTTGCGAAATTGTTTAAGTTACCGGTGATGATAATCGTATTTCTCGGTTTGGCGGCATCCTCAAAGGCGCTTCATCCCGAGGTAGCTGAAGGTTTTGAGTGCCAAAAAATTTATCAGGTGCCCAACAAAGAGCAGGGTTCCTGGGTGGCGATCACCATGCATGATGATGGGCGTCTTATCGTAGCAGACCAGTATGGCTCGATTTATTATGTTACCGTTAATGGTAATGAGGCCCCCAAGGTGGAACCTCTGAATCTTACGATTGGTGGGGCGCATGGTTTGTTGTGGTTCAAGGACAGGTTGTTTGTATCGGTGTGTGAGACAAAGGTGGTAGGAGCGGGGGTTTATGTCGTCACTGACAGTGATAGTGACGGTGAGCTCGACAAGGTGGAGCTCATGAAAAAACTTGCCGGTGGTGGTGAGCACGGCCCGCATGGATTTGTAGCATCACCGGATAAAGAGTGGATTTATTATGTGTGTGGTAATCACACCAACGTGCCAAGAGGTATCGACCACTTTGCAGCTACCAACAAGTGGGGCGAGGATCACCTGCTGCCCACACAACCCGATGCTCGTGGTCATGCACGCAGCCGCAAAGCACCCGGGGGCTGGGTTGCTCGTTTCAAGCCTGACAACTCCCGCTGGGAACTCTACAGTCAAGGATACCGGAATTCATACGGTATCGCATTCAATCATGAGGGTGATCTGTTCACCTTTGACGCTGACATGGAATATGATTTTGGCACTCCCTGGTACCGGCCGACGCGTATATGTCATGTGACTAGCGGAAGCGAGTTTGGCTGGAGGCATGGAACGGGCAAGTGGCCTGATTATTATTTGGACAGTAATCCTGCTGTTCTGGATATCGGCCCCGGTTCCCCCACAGGTGTGGTGTCAGGTGCTGGTGCCAAGTTCCCGGCACGCTACCAAGAAGCCATCTACGCTCTGGATTGGACCTTTGCGACTATTTACGCGATTCACTTGCAGCCGAGTGGTGCGAGCTATACCGCTCAAAAAGAAGAATTCATCTATGGCAAGGGTCTCTCTGTGACTGATGCTGTAATCGGCAAGGATGGGGCCATGTATTTCCTCACTGGCGGCAGAAGAACTCAGTCTGCTCTGTATCGAGTCAGCTACGTTGGCAAGGAATCATGTGAACCAGTCAAGTCAAGGCAGGCTGCTGATGGCTTGTTTGCACTGCGCCGCAGCCTTGAGGCGATGCATGCCAGCGCAAACCCTGACAAGCTCGACTTGATATGGAAATCCATGGGGCATGAGGACCGTGCTATTCGCTACGCTGCCCGTGTGGCTCTAGAGCATTTGCCTCTGACTCTCTGGCAAGATAAAGTGCTGCAGGAGACTAATCCCGCGATCCTTTCTCATGGGGCTGTTGCTCTTGCTCACCAAGGAGGCAAGCAAAATGCCCAGCCGCTGCTGCAAGCCCTTGCCAAGGTTGACTTTCAAGCGCTGGATCAGACGGGCAAGCTGGAGCTGTTGCGTGCAGTCAGCCTGGTGATCTCACGTTGCGGGGAGGGCAATCAGAGAGATGCACTTCTTGCCAGTCTGGACGGTCATTATCCGGCAGAAGATGACATGGTGAACCGTGAGTTGTGCCGTGTGCTGAGCTATTTACAGTCCCCAAGTGTGGTTGAAAAAACCCTCGGTCTTATGGCATCACGAGGTGTCGACACGCCTCCTGATTGGGCAAGCCTGGCAGCGCGTAATTCTCGTTACGGTGCCGATGTTGTTAAAATGCTCAACAATATGCCATCCGCGCAGAACTTGCATTACGCTTATTGTTTGAGAGTGGTGAAGGGGCCATGGAGCGAGGGTCAGAGAAGGCAGTATTTTCAATGGTTCAGGGCTGCGGCCAAAAAGAGCGGAGGAGTCAGTTACAAGGGCTTTATTGAAAACCTGCGCAAGGAGGCACTGAGGAACGCTACCGACGAGGAGCGCAAGATGATCAACTCGTGGAAGATGGAAGTAGTGAATAATCCGTTCAAAAATCTTCCTCAAGCCAAGGGCCCCGGCAAAGCATGGACCATGGAGGATATCTCCAAGCTCAAAGACCTCGACAAGGCTGATTTGGAAAACGGAAGGCGCATGTTTGAGGCCAGCCTGTGCTTGGCATGTCATCAGGTCTCGGGTCAGGGAGGCGCTGCGGGGCCGGATTTAACAAAGGCTGCGAGCCGCTTTCAACTCATCGACATGGGTGAGGCGATTATTCATCCCAACAAGGTGATCTCCGATCAGTTCCAGTTTAGCCTGATCACCAAGAAAGACGGGTCCTTTGTTACCGGTAAAGTCCTCGATGAGAAAGACGGGGAGCTCATCGTTGCCATCAGTCCTTTCGACTTTAATCAAAGGATGAACGTGGCCAAGACTGAGGTTAAAGAAATTAAGCCATCACCTGTATCACCGATGCCTCCGGCTTTGATCAACCGGCTCAATGAACAGGAGCTGAGTGATCTGATGGCGTATTTGATGAGCTTGAAGTAGCAGTCTGCTCATCGTAGAGCCTGTAGATAGGGGTAAGTGCGCGGTAAGTGCACTGGGGCAGCTCGCCCTCGGGTCTTAGCCAGCCTGGGTACTGCCACAGCACGTATGGACTGGGGACTGCCACAGAACGTATGGACCCTCCAAAAAGCAGGCACAAAAAAAGCCGCAGAACGGGGGGACCCTTTCTACGGCTTTTCCGAGATTACAACTTCAACACGCTGATACATGATTCAGTTGATATCTGCAATTCACCCTTACATGAATAAGAACGACGCGATATACACGCTGCTCTCGTAATACATAGACCCCCCAAGGCGATAC
>JBDQHQ010000051.1:0-11666 GCA_040264795.1 Akkermansiaceae bacterium
CAATTACCTCGATGACCGCCATCGACAAGCGCCTCAAGGCCGTGGCTCCGTTCGTCGGAGGTACGACCAACCGATACCGGAACTTCGACGGTATGGACTCAGGAGCTGACACCCACGAGGTCGGGGATCTCAAGCTGCTCAAAAACACCATCGACCCCGGTGCCTATTGGCAGCATGTCAGAGTACCCGTGATGTTCATCAGCTCGTCCAATGACCAGTATGGCACACTGGACCGGATCTACCAGTCCATGGACTTGCTGCCGCATGATCACTGGCTGGTGAGCTGTAACATGCACGCCCAGCACAAGCCGCAAGCTGAGCAGTGGGTCATGCTCAATCAATGGTTCAAGCAACATCTCGCAGGTGTGGAGCAGAACATCCCGCCTACCCCACCTTCTACATTCAAGATCGAGGACAACACCGCCCACTTCAGCGTGACGCCCACGCAGCAGGAGCGCCTCGCCGATGTCGAAATCTACTACAGCTACACTACCAACCAGATCACCCGCTTCTGGAAAAAAGCCGAGGCCGTGCGAGAGGCTGACAGCTGGAAAGCCGAGCTGCCCGTTCATCCCAAGCTACCACTCTACACCTTCGCCCTTTGTCGCTACCGCCTACCGTCCGAACAGCGGTTGGAAAGGGGGAGTACCAAGACCTTCACCCTGAATTCCTACCAGCATAGGCACATCCCCGGAGACATCGACCTGACTACCTTGGCCGAGCTAACCAAATCAGGCCTCATCGATAACTTCTCTGACGGTATGGCCCAGTGGGGCCCTGGCAAATCCGGTGTTCAGACCTTCAAATTCCAGGACCCTGAGCTCGATACCAGTGCGGACAACCAACTCGCCATCACCCTGGATCTAAAGCCCGGACAGGACCTGGTCATCGACCTGAAAGCCGATAGCAAATACAGCAGCCCGGAGAAAGATATCGGCACCTTTCACTATACACAAAAAGTCCATGGTAACGGGCCGCATACCATCCTGCTCGAAGCCGGGGACTTTACCCGGGGCAAAGCGAAGAAAAAGAAACAAGCCAACATCGAAACCGGGGGCCCACTGGAGTGGTCCAAAATATCGACCTTCGCCATCACCCTCACCGACGAGAAAACCCAGAGGAAGATCAATCTCACCAACCCTGGTGTGTCCTGGCCCCTGAAACGAATGGAGCTGGTAAGACCGTAAACGCGACCATTATGCCAGCAGGAGCACAAACAGGGAAAAACAACTCTCAAACAAAATGCCCGTCCCAAAGGTGAATAACACAAACCAGGAATAACTTGATGAAAACTGCCGTTCTTCTCTTTCTCTCTTCACTCTTCACCATTCACTCTTCCATTGCGCAAGCAAAGGATCAACCTAACATCGTCCTGATCTTCACCGATGATCAGGGCTGGGGTGATGTCGGCTGCTACGGGCTTGAGAACGGCAAGACTCCGGAGCTCGATCGTATCGCATCGGAAGGTATTAAGTTTACCAATTTTTACGTGAACTGCGCGCAGTGCACTGGCTCCCGTGCCGCGCTCTTGACCGGATGCCACTATCAGCGCGTCGGCATGCCGACGGTTTTCTGGGACACGGGGACTGGCGGATTCCACCCCTCGGAGACCACCATCGCCGAGCTGCTCAAGGCTGAGGGCTACGCAACGGCGTGCATTGGCAAGTGGCATCTTGGTCACAGGCCAGGCTATCTCCCGGTCGACCAGGGATTTGATTACTCCTTCGGTAGTCCCTACAGCAACGACATGAAATTTGACCCTAAACTGGCCCGCTCAGAAAGCATGCTCCTGCGCCAGGGATGGACCAAGGCAAAGCTCGACGACAGCAAGGCGGTGTGGAAGCGCAATGAGGTGCCGCTGATGCGCAACCGCGAGGTCATTGAATTCCCCGCTGATCAGAAGACAATCACCAAACGCTACACCGAGGAGGCGATCCGATTTATCCGTGAGCATCAAAACGAGCCGTTTTTCGTCTATCTGCCCCACACCATGCCACACAAGCCTCTGGCGGGTTCCGAGGCCTTTGAGCCCGCCACGAAGGGAGGCAAAAAAGGAACAGAAGCCCTCTACGCCAAAGTGCTCGAAGAGATCGACTGGTCGGCAGGTCAGATCCTCAAGACATTGAAGGAACTCGGGCTCGATGAAAACACGCTGGTGATCTTCACCAGCGATAATGGACCCCAATACGGCTCCACCGCTGGCTTGCGAGGAAAGAAATCGACCCCCTACGAGGGCGGCATCCGCGTCCCCTGCATCATGCGTTGGCCCCAATCCATCCCTTCAGGCAAAACATGCGATGAGCTGGCAACCACCCTGGATATTCTGCCAACCGTTGCCGGCATCATAGGTGCCCAGCTACCAAGTGATCGCAAAATCGACGGCAAAGATATCCTCCCCTTGATGAAGGCACTCCCCGGGGCAAAAACACCATACGAGAGCTATGTCCTTCTCTACCGGAATGGATGTGTCCGCAGCGGCCAGTGGAAATACTACCCCTTCAATGCTGCCAGCGATCACAAAGGAAACCTCCCCAAGGACGACCCCCGCAGCAAGGCTCCCGTCCAGCTTTACGATCTCTCCGTAGACCCTTACGAGAAGGTCAACCTTGCCGAAAAGCATCCCGAGATTTACACCCGCCTGCACAAGGCATACAAGGATCTCAAGACAGAGATCAAACAAAACGCCCGCCCAAGAGGTGAATAACACAAACCTAACAATGAATTCATGAGACAAACAAAAAGTAACCACCGTGATTCGATGAAAGTAATCACCACCATTTTCCTAACATTATTACTCACAGTGTCCTCGGGAGCGACGGACAAACCAAACATCGTCCTGATCATGGCAGATGACCTTGGCTATGAGTGCATCGGAGCCAACGGAGGAACCTCCTACCAAACACCTGTGCTGGACAGCCTGGCCAAGACTGGTATGCGCTTCGAGCACTGCTATTCCCAGCCTCTCTGCACGCCCTCGCGAGTGCAGATCATGACCGGCATCTACAACGTGCGCAACTACGTGGGCTTCGGTCGCCTTGATCGCAAGCAAACCACCTTCGCCCATCTACTCAAAAAGGCCGGTTACGCCACCTGTATCGCCGGCAAGTGGCAACTCGGCAGGGACAAGGACTCCGCCCAGGATTTCGGATTCGATCAGTCCTGCCTGTGGCAGCACACCCGCGGTGGTCGCTCCATGAAGGACGACATCACATACGACCGCCGCTTCGTGAACCCGCTGCTCGAGATCAATGGCGAAGAAAAAGACTTCACCAATGGCGAATACGGCCCGCAGGTCTGCGCGGACTTTGTTTGCGACTTTATTGAAAAGAATAAAGAGAAACCGTTTCTCGTCTACTACCCGATGATTCTCACCCACTGCCCCTTTGACCCCACGCCGGACTCCAGTGACTGGGATCCCAAGCGACTTGGCTCCACCAGCTACAAGGGTGACCGCAGAGATCACCAACGGCTCTTCGGTGACATGCTGAGCTACGCCGACAAGATCGTTGGCCAAATTGTTTCTCAACTGGAAAAATCCGGAGTGCGGGACAACACCCTGATTATCTTCACTGGTGACAACGGCACGGACACGCCCATTGTCAGCTCTTGGAACGGCACCACTTTTGCGGGAGGCAAGGGCAAGATGACGGATGCGGGTACCCGTGTGCCGCTGATCGCCCACTGGCCGGGAGTGATCAACACGGGCAATGTCTCCAAGGAGCTCGTCGACTTCAGCGACTTCCTGCCGACGCTCTGCAAGGCCGCAAAAGCTGACATCCCAGCCGAGCTATCCATCGATGGCCGCAGCTTCCTGCCCCTGCTACAGGGCGGGGATTATCAGCCCCGGGAATGGGTCTACTGTTGGTATTCAAGAAACGGCAAAACCAATATCCAGCAATGGGCACGCAACCAGCGCTACAAGCTCTACCCCGGTGGAGAGTTCTACGACATCAGCCAGGACATGCTGGAAAAAACTCCGCTCGTTGAGCTCTCACCCGAGGCACAACAAGCCCGCGCTACCCTTCAAGCAGTTCTCGATCAATTCAAAGAGGCCCGCCCGGCTCCAAAAAAGAAAAAGAAAAGGAAGTGAACTAACCCTTGTTAGAAAAATTCATATCAAGCCCATGAACACAGCAGACACTTTATTATCTGGCTTCCTTTTGATCAGTGCTATGGCGGTGTCTCTGGCTGCCCCTCTTGCCGCCCAGGAACAGGAGAACACCCGCAAGAAAAAGAAGAAGGCTAGTGGGCCATCCTATGGGGCTTCCGTGCCAAAGCCTACCTTGAGTGAAGTTGCCTACGGCACGAACCAACGCCACGTGCTTGATTTCTGGAAAGCAGCATCTGATCAACCGACGCCACTCGTATTTGTCATTCACGGTGGAGGCTGGCGCAATGGAAGCAAAGAACGGCTGAATCGCTTTGTCAACGCCACTGGATAAGCAATGGCAATCAGGTCGGAGCAATCAGCCACATCGGCAAAAACACTAAAACAAATATGAAGTTAGTTTGCACATGGATACTCATGACTCTCCAAATGGGGTGTATCTGCCTGTGGGCAGATACGCAAAGTATTGAGCGCGGGACTGCGGACGAGGTGCGCGTGATGAGCTGGAATATCCTTTATAAAGGCTGGGAAAAAGAGGGGCATGCCAAGTGGCAGGAGCGTATCCCCGGTGTCATTGAGATCATCCGTGAACATAAACCCGATGTGGTAGGGTTACAGGAAGAAAGCAAGCAGCAGGCTGCCGCCATCACTGGCGGGCTTTCGGGCTACAGCTATCTGGGTGCGCATCAGAAAAAAGGGGGCGGCTTGCTCATCCGCACTGATGCGTGGCGTGTCATAGAGTCCGGCAGGATTGCCATTCCGGGAAAACGTCAGGCAAGTTGGGCCTTGTTGGAATCGACACGCAACGGCGCACGCTGGCTGTTTTATAACGCACACCTTATCCATCGGACCGCACCGGGCAGTGCCGCCCAGCGAATGGAGGGGGCCAAGAGTATTGTGGATCACATCGTGCGCCACGCGCCTGCGGGCGTCCCGGTTGTTTTCGTCGGTGACTTTAATGCCCTCAATGACATGCCGGTCATGCGCTATCTCGCTGGTGAAGCAGGATCCCCGCTGAAATTTTCCAATGCCTTTGCCATGATTCACGGCGCGGACGACCCCCGTGGAACGTACCGCGGACTGAGTAAAGAACAACACTGCGACCGCATTGACCATATTCTCGTCAATGATCACACGAAAGTGACGGATGCTGAAATCATTTTCTATGACCAGCTCGCCGGAGCCTGGCCATCAGATCACTATCCCGTGCATGTCACATTGAGCACAGCCCAAGTGCAAGACGCGGGCCAGACGGAAGAGCCGTCCAAGAAAGAGGCATACCCGGACTCTGTGCCGCCACCGACCCACAGGGAAGTGCGTTATGGCGAGCACCAGCGCCACGTCCTTGATTTTTGGAAAGCGGAGGCTGATCAGCCGACACCCCTTGTGTTCGTCATTCATGGCGGTGGCTGGAAGGGCGGCAGCAAAGAGAGGCTCAACCGGTTTGTAGATGCCGCAGCTTTGCTGAAGGCGGGTATCTCGGTTGTGGCGATCAACTACCGTTACACCAAAAACAACTCGGAGCTCAAGCCGCCGGTCAAAGCCCCGCTGTATGATTCCGCCCGTGCCTTGCAGTTCGTGCGCAGCAAGGCGGCTGAGTGGAATATCGACAAGACCCGCATTGCTGCCGCCGGTTCTTCAGCCGGTGCCTGCTCAAGCCTCTGGCTGCTCTACCACGATGATCTCGCCGACCCTGAGAGCGAAGACCCCATCGCCCGTGAATCCACCCGCCTCTATTGCGCCGCGGTCAATAACGCGCAGACCACCCTTGATCCTCAGCAGATGAAAGAATGGACACCTAACAGCAAATACGGGGGGCACGCCTTCGGGATAAACGACTTCGATCAGTTCCTCGCCGAACGTGAAAAGATCCTACCTTGGATTGCCGAGTATTCACCTTACGCGCTCGTGAGTGCAGAGGATCCACCTGTCTACCTCTACTACAAGGGAGCGGCTCCCGACATCGGCAAGCCACAGAAAGACCCGACTCACACCGCCAACTTTGGCTTAAAACTGCAGGAACACTGCGTCAAACTTGGAGTGAAGTGTGAGCTCGTGTATCGCGGCGCTCCTAACATAAGATATAAAACAGCCACGGACTACCTCATTGCAGAGCTTTAAGCCCTGGCCACTCAAGAACGAACCGCCCTCATCTTCGCCCCGCTGGCTTCGCCAAAAACCCCAAGCCCATTCTAAAAGAAGTGGGAGATTTACCTTCACTTAAGAAATATATCGAAAAATAGAGAAAACAGTAACATCTTAACTTCATGCAGCTCAAAACACCATTACTTACATTTTGCAAAATCGTAGCAGCAGGATTACTCCTAATGAGCCCTATGGCATGGGCTGAGGCGGAGCGACCAACCCAGCCGAACATTCTCCTAATCGTCGTTGATGATCTGGGCTGGCAAGACGTCAAGTGTTATGACATCGATGAACCATCTCCCATGGAGACCCCGCACATGGATGACCTTGCTAAGCAGGGAGTGCTCTTTCGTCAGGCCTACTCCCCAGCACCCGTCTGTTCGCCAAGCCGGGCGGCAATCCTGAGTGGGATTCACCCAGCCCGCGCCCAATACGTCGGTGTGGCCGGTGGCAATCCGCCGCGCCCCCATAATCTCAAGGGGTCACGGATGATCACACCTTGGGACCGCGGCAGCTTGGCCCCGCAGCTCCCAAACATTGCTACCGCCCTGCGTAAAGAGGGCTACGCGACTGGCCACTGTGGCAAATGGCATCTCTCTAAGAACAAGGAAGGTGGATCGCAGCCGACTGACGTCGGGTTTGACTGGAGTCGCGAAAACCATGGGGTCCAGAATAAGATGACACCTCATCGTATGACCGGCTTCGCCACCCGCGCTGAGGATGATCCATACCGATTGGATGAGAACGGGTTTCCTCGTGACCAAAACAATCTGGATGCCCTGAGCTTTATGCGTGAGAATGAAGATAAACCCTTCTTCCTCTATTATGCCACCTTTCTGGTTCACACGCCCATCCACATGCGTAGCCGTGAACTCCTCGACAAGTATGTGGAAAAGCTCGGCGTTGAGATTCCAGAAAACCCGCAGCAGTGGGTTCAAGAAGGGCAGTCCAACCCGTTCTACTGCGCCTCAGTCGAGCAGCTAGATTATTACCTGGGCCAATTGTTTTCCTATCTCAATGAGACCGACGACCCACGCTGGTCAGGGCACAAACTCAGCGAGAACACTTATGTCATTCTAACATCCGATAACGGCGGAATGGAGGGGGTGCCGGAGGTTGAAAAAATTGCCGAGAACGCTCCGCTGGACGAGGGCAAGATCCATCTCCAGGAAGGGGGTGTGCGCGTGCCACTCATCATCAAGGGACCGGGTGTCAAAGCAGATACGGATTCTAATGTGATGGTGAACGGGCTGGACTTTTACCCCACGATCCTGTCGCTAGCTGGTGCGTCAAAAGAGACCGGCCAGAAGTTCGATGGCTGTAATTTATCGACTCTTCTGCATAAAGATCCCACCGACTCAAATCTGGTGCGGGATGCGGGCGGCAATATTCGTGACACGCTGATGTGGCACTTCCCCAGCAGTGTTTGGATGGAGAGCTCCATTCGGGTTGGCGACTACAAGCTCATGCGTAACTATGACCACCGCGGTGGCCCAAACAGCCGCTGGCGAGGGACTCTAGCACCACCTCTAGAGCTTTACCGCCTTTACAATACGGAAAATGGCGCGCCTGTCCGGGTGGACATTGAGGAACAGAATAACCTGGTGGAATCCATGCCAGAAAAGGCCCAGGAGCTCAATGAGCGCCTGACAAAGATGCTCACCGAGATGAACGCCACCTACCCGTCTTATAACCCGCACTGCATTGCCAAGCTCCCCCATCAGGAAAAGATCCCCACCGTCCTGAGCCATCAACAAGCAGGCAAAAAGGTATCAGTCACCTACAAGCAGCAAGGCGCAGGCGTGGTCAAGGCTAACCTGGTTTACACCACTGATGGAGCCCATCCACGTGCAGATTGGCTCAGCATACCCGCTAACCTACAGCCCGATCAGAAGATCGAAGCCACGCTGCCACCAAGCGCCACGCATTATTTTATCAATCTAATCGATGAGAATAACTTCCTCGTAAGCTACCCAGACGTGCCGACACCGAGCAGTCGAAAAAATGGGAGCAAGAAGAGCCTCAGCAGCCCTGTTGATAGCGCCTTGCAGGTAAAGTAACTCTCTATAAGTAACTCTCTCCATTCTCGATGATTTAAATAGTTCGTCCCTTCAGAATTGACCAAACGGATCTGAATAGACGAAACCTTACCAACAACGCGCTGCACAGCGAGCCGGTATGGCCACGGAGCTCTCCTGAAGAATAATAAAGGAAAGGTGCGAAGACGCCGCATTCAGATCTACAAATAAAAAAAACAACCATGCAACATCAATTCATCAAAGTCATTTCGGCAGTGGCCATCGCCGTTACCTCTGTCAGCTGGGCGGATGTCGTGCCTTCTGCACTTTTCGCCGATCACATGGTGATCCAGCGTGACACCCAAGCACCCGTATGGGGGGCAGCTGATGCTGGGGAAGAAGTCACCGTAACCGGTAGCTGGGGTGACACCGTGACGACTACCGCCGACACCTCCGGAAAATGGATGGTGAAGCTGAAAACACCAGCAGCAGGCGGACCGCATACGCTAACCATTAAGGGCAACAACACAGTTGAAATCAAAGACGTGCTCTCGGGAGAAGTCTGGTTCTGCTCCGGGCAGTCGAACATGGAGTGGGAGATGCATAAGCTAGCCAAGGTTTCTGCCAAGCGCACCACGCCGGAACACGTGCCCACGGCAAACTATGTGAAAAAGGAAATGGAAACGGCGAGTGACCAGCTGTTACGCCAGTTCACCGTGGCAAGGAGCAAATCACCACAGAAGCCACTGACGACGCTCACGGGAAGTTGGTTGGATTCATCACCGCAGAACAATCCTGGTTTTTCAGGCACTGCCTACTTCTTTGGCCGTGAGCTGCGCAAAGAGCTCAATGTTCCGATTGGTCTGATCAAGTGTGCCTGGGGCGGCACACGCATCGAACCATGGATGCCAGCTGAAGCGTTTCAGGCGGACAAGGAAATGGCAGCCTATTACCAAAAGAACCAAAAACAGGCCTCTGCCATCTTCAATGGCATGGTCAACCCGGCAATCCCCTATGCCCTCCGTGGCACGATCTGGTATCAAGGTGAATCCAATCGCGATCATAACACCCTCCAGTATGAGCGCCACTTCAGTGCGATGATCAGCACCTGGCGCAAACTGTGGGGACAGGGTGAGTTCCCATTCTACTTCGTCCAGCTGACAAACTATCAAGGACGTGACCGAGCCAGCTACGATCCGTCCGAAATGGAGCCCGTGGAGTATAACGGCTGGCCTACAATCTGCGACCAGCAGCGCCGCACACTCAGGGTGAAAAACACCGGCATGGCGGTATCGAGTGATATCGGCGAAGCCTTCGACGTGCACGCGCACAACAAAATAGATGTCGGTAAGCGGCTCGCCCTTTGGGCCTTGAAGCATGATTATCAAAAGCAAGTTGCCGTGTGCAGTGGACCTCTTTACAAGAGTCATAAGATCGATGGTAACCAAGTAACCATCCAGTTTGATCATGCCGGTTCCGGGCTGATGACCGGATCAAAAACCGGCATGGAAGCCACCCAAGAAACGAAGGCTCCCTTGAGCTATTTCCAAATTTGCGGAGCTGATCGAAAGTGGAAATGGGCGCAGGCTAAAATCACCGGAAAAGACAGCGTGACGGTATCCCACCCCGAAATACCAAACCCAAGCGTGGTACGCTATGCCTGGGCAATGAACGCCAAAGCAGCCAACCTTTACAACAAAGAGGGCCTACCCGCCTCGATCTTTACCACCGAGGTTGAGATCCGGGATCATACCGTGGCGACGGATGCTTTGGCTCCTGCTCCTACAAAAGCGAAACCCGCTTCCTCTAAAAAGAAACCACTCTCCAAGGCCTCACTAAAAAAGAACGATCGAAGTGTCTTTCTGGGAGATTCTATCACCGCGGCGGGGATCAAGGAGAATGGCTATATCACCTTGAGCTCACAGGCCATTACCAAGGCATATCCAAAACTGGGAATTGAAGTTATTGGTGCAGGCAAAAGCGGCCATAAAGTTCCGGACTGTCAGAAGCGCTTGGACCGTGATGTCCTTCAAAAGACCCCCACGATCGTTGTGATCTATATCGGCATCAATGACGTCTGGCACTGGAGCCTGCCTAAGAGGGGCGGTAAAGGCTTTCGGCAAGGGACCACGCCCGAACAGTTCGAGTCCGGCTTGAAGGATATGATCGCAAAGATCAATGCCATCGGTGCACGGGTTATCCTCTGCACGCCCACAGTCATCGGCGAGAAGCCTGACGGGTCTAATCCCGATGACAAGCGGCTCGACGAGTATGCGGACATCAGCCGTAAGGTTGCGCGGGAAACAAAGTCTCAACTACTTGATCTCAGAGCGGCATGTATCGGCTACCTCAAGCAACATAATCCGGAGAATGCCGAGCGAGGTATTCTGACTGAAGACCGCGTTCACATGAACGAAAAGGGCAACCACTTTCTGGCTACAAATGTTCTCCATGCATTGAACGTGCCGGTCTCAGCTTCATTGAAAAAATAAACAGGAAGCCCGATAGACATAAAAGCCCCTTTTACTAGCTGACGATTTCGAGGAACTCGATATCAAAAACAAGCATCCCACCAGGGCGACCACTGCCAGGGACGGCTGGGCCGTAGGCAAGGTCTTCCGGAATCCAGAAACGGCGCTTCTCACCGGCGACCATGAGTTGTACTCCCTCGGTCCAACCTCTGATCACGCCGTCAAGCGGGAACTGAGTGGGTTCTCCGCGAGTTACGGAGCTATCAAACATTTCTCCATCCGTCGTCCAACCCGAGTAGTGCACTTTCACAGTGTCGCTTGCCTTGGGCTTGTCTTCACCTTTTCCTTCACTCAGCACTTTAAAGGCAAGGCCGCTGTCGGTCTTCTGTGCATCAGCAGGAACCTCGGCCACATCTTCAGGAACCTCTGGCGCTGGAGGTGCTTGCTTGAAAGAAACGAGTTCAAGGTCCGCGACGATGAATCCACCGGGAGCCTGAGGCTCGGGCAACCATGCCTGGCGCTGCTCTGCGGTATTCATCTCAGAAATAATCTCGGCGAGTGCTAACGGCATTTTATCGAACGGCATACTTGGTGGGGATTGCTCTTTGCGGGTATCCTGCATGGTTTCTCCCTCCATCGTCTTGGCGGTGAAATGAAAGGTAACGACATGATCCGCTCCCGGCTTTTCGCCAGAATTATCACTAGTCCCTTCTTTGATGATTTTGTAGGCAACTCCCCCAGCGGTTTTCTCTGTATCCGCAGGCGGCTTCGGCGCTGCTTTGATCGCGAGAAGCTCAACATCAAAGCAAAGCATGCCACCTGGGCGACCGCTACCAGGAACGACGGGGCCGTAGGCAAGGTCTTCCGGAATCCAGAAACGGCGCTTCTCACCGGCGACCATGAGTTGTACTCCCTCGGTCCAAC
>JBDQHQ010000052.1:0-11653 GCA_040264795.1 Akkermansiaceae bacterium
ATTGATTTCCGGGCTTGCAAGCACTTGGATGCTGAAGCCGGCAGAGCATGCAGGACACGAGATCGCATAGGTGGCCACCAGGATGTTGGCGAGGGCCGCGATGATGGCGGTGAGTCTTGCAGGTGTGCCTCCGAGAATGGCAATCGCAGCCAGGAACGGAATGAGAATGAGAGCGAGGAGCATAATGGTGATGATCTGGTCTGATTTACCCGTTGAGATTGGTTACTTTGAGGCGAAAACGGTGAAGTAGATGACGAGTAAGGCGCCCACTGCCATTAAAAAGGCATAACCACTCAGGCTGCCGCTTTGGGCGTAACGGCGTAAGAAGTTGCCAATACCCATCGCAGAACGCGACAGGCCGCCGACGATCATTGCGTTGATGATGAAGGCATCAAAGAAATGAATGATGGCTGCGAGTGCATCTTGGAAAATCTTGATAATCCATGCGTAAATCTCGTCAAAATAGAATTTGTTTCGAAACAATGGAATGCTGAGCGGGTCCTTGTCCTTGCCGTGGTAGAGGGTGAATGCCAAAGCAATGCCAATGATAAATGCGCCAATGGATATCCAGAAGACCGGATCGTCAAAATGGGGCATGATGTCAAACTTGAGATCCCATGAAGATGCCATTGGGAAAATCTTTCCGATATGAGGAGCAGCAAATGACATGATTGCAAGAATGACCAGAGGCGCTGACATGAGCACGGGTACTTCTGATGCCTCTTCTGCACCGTGCTCACGTGGCTTGCCAAGAAATGCAACGATGAAGAGGCGGAACATATAGAAGGTAGTTAGCAAGGCGACAAAGGCAGCTACCCAGAACAGGGGTTGATGATGAGCGGCATGAAGAATGCCTTCCTTGGAATAAAAGCCTGCGGTGAAGGGGACAGCGGTGAGTGCCATCGTGCCTATCAAAAAGGTGATCGAGGTAATGGGCATTTTTTTGAATAGCCCACCCATATTCCAGATGTCCTGCTCATGGTGGCATGCATAGATAACAGCCCCTGAACCCAGGAATAAGAGAGCCTTGAACCAGGCATGAGTGAAAAGGTGGAACATGCCAGCCTCGGGGGCGACAAGTCCGACAGCCATCACCATGTAACCAAGTTGGGACAGAGTTGAGTAGGCGAGGATCTTCTTGATGTCATTTTGCTGAGTGGCCATCAGGGCGGCAAGCAGGGAAGTTATTCCACCCACCCAGGCAATGGTTTCAGATGACCACGCGGGCAGAATATCGGTGCCGATGGAGACGTAGAGACGCGCCATCATGTAGACACCTGCAGCAACCATGGTTGCTGCGTGAATCAAGGCGGATACAGGTGTGGGGCCTTCCATGGCATCTGGAAGCCAGACATGAAGTGGTAACTGGGCAGATTTGCCGACAGCACCACAGAAAATCAGCAGAATGATGCTGCCCGTGAGACAGGTGCAGAACGGGGAAAGCTTATTGCCATCCATGTCTGCAAAGACAACAGTTCCTAGGATTCCCCAGAGCATCAGAATACCAATCATGAAGCCGAAGTCGCCGATGCGGTTTGTCAGGAAAGCTTTCTTGGCTGCGTCTGCGGCTGAGTCCTTCTGATACCAATGCCCGATGAGGAGATAGGATGAGAGGCCGACAAGCTCCCAGAAAATGAACATCATGATGAAGTTTGATGCCAATACGATGCCGGTCATTGAAAACATGAACAAGGATAGGCCTCCGAAGTAGCGTGCCTTGGATTCGTCATCCTTCATGTATCCCATTGAGAAGATGTGAACGAGCATGCCGATACCGGTGACGACGATCATCATGCCCTTCGCCAGCTGGTCGAGCTGGAGACCGATTTCAAGATTCAGACCGGGTGCACTGATCCAGTCCATTGCGGCTACCGTCACGTCACTGCCTAGAATCATAAGGGCAATAATGAAGGTGATTACCGAGGAGATCGTGGATAGTAGAGCGGATGCGTGGGCACTTCGTTTAAGCCCGAGCTGAATAATCAGAGCGCTGGCGATGGGAAGTATGAGGAGTAACCAAGGATTCATGTGGAAAGTCTAGATGGTCTTTAAATGTTGGCGGAGACTGGTCTGATGTCTCAGCCCTTTAATGAATTCAGCTCGTCAGTGTGTATGGTTTGCCTGGCTCGATAGAGGGATACAATGATGGCGAGCCCCACGGCAACTTCAGCAGCGGCGACGGTGATGACAAAAAAGACCAGCATCTGGCCATCATAGTCCGGCAGGCCCTTGCTGGTGATATTGAAACGGGAAAAAGCAACAAGAGTGAGTGACGCTGCTGCAAGCATCATTTCCAAGCACATGAAGATGACGATGATGTTGCGCCGCATGATGACGCCACCGAGTCCTACAGCGAAAAGCAGGCCGGAAATGATGAGGTATTCGTTGAGCGAAGGTGTGGGCATGAGATCTGCAGTTGTGCGTTGAAATATTATCCGTTTTCAGGTTCGTCTTCGTTTTTGGATGCAAGGGATTTTTTGGACAAGGCGACACAACCCACGGTAGCTACCAAGAGTAGAACGGCGATGACCTGAAGAGGGAAATTATATTCAGTGAAGAGTTTGCGACCTATGAGATGAACATCAGGCAGGCTGCCACTGCTGAGTTTTTTATGGATGACACTATCTTGATCGTAATCCCCGGCTGCAGCTTTCAGCGTTAATTCAGGTGCAGATTCTGACCTTTCGTCGGTCATGATGACGCCAGCTAACTGGATGAGCAGTATCGCCGGTATAAGCACGCCAGCGGTGATGGCAATACCCTTGCGGGGGTGACTTTCCTCATCTTTGACATCCAGAAGCATGATGATGAAGATGAAGAGCACCATAATGGCACCTGCGTAGACGAGGATTTGCAGAATACCTACAAAATAAGCATTGAGACCGATGAAGATGCCTGCGAGCCCAAGAAAGCTTAGGACCATTGAGAGGGCTGACGATACCGGATTGCGCATGAATACAACCATGAGGCCGCCGATGAGCATCATGACTGCAAAGATGTAGAAGAAAGGTGAAGGCATGGCTTAAAGTTCAGGAATTTATTTGATCTCGTTCCACTTATTGATGAGGCCTGTGCGGACTCCGCCGATTTCGTAGAGGCGCTCCTTATCATTGACCATTTCGGAGCGGGATAGGCCTGTCATTGCGTAGTCTTGGCGAAGGTAGATGGCTTGTTCAGGGCAGACCTCTTCACACATACCGCAGTAAATGCAGCGGGTCATGTCGATGTCGAATTCCTCAGGACGCTTCTCCACTTTTGCCCATGGGTCATCGGATTCGATTTCACCGGGGATGATTGCGATGGCCTTGGGCGGGCAAATGAACTCGCAGAGCTGGCAGGAGACGCAGCGCTCCCGCCCTTTTTCATCCGTGACCAATGCCGGCACACCGCGGTAGTAATCGGGAAGTTGGTCATCCCACTTGGTCTCGGGATATTGCATGGTGACTCCCATACCGGTGGAATTGAAGTTTCTCTTGGCTCCGGGCGTTTTGCCTAACATCGAGCGTATGGCGTGGCCAAAAGTAATGCAGAGGCCCTTGAAAACCGCCGGGAGATAGAGCTTCTCGACGAGAGTGAGTTCAGGGCGTTTGATTTTAATGATGGCCATATTTTGCAGGTGTGAGATGTGGAGATGCAGATCAATTCAGTAGCATGATGATGCCGGCAGTGATGAAAATATTCACCAGTGCGAGCTCAAAGAAGACAACCCAGCCAAGTTTCATGAGCTGGTCATAGCGGAAGCGAGGCACGGTCCAACGAACCCAAATGAAGAAAATAACGAAGGCGACCACTTTCGTTAGGAAAATGAGAACATGGAGTAGCCCTCCAAACGCCATCTCCGAGATTGCGGCATCCAAACCAAAGCCAAGAGACCAGCCCCCAAAGAACAGAGTCACAATCACGGCAGAGCCGACAATCATCGCAGCATACTCTCCGAGAAAGAAGAGGGCAAACTTCATGGATGAGTATTCAGTGTGATAACCACCCACAAGCTCGGTTTCACACTCTGGCAAGTCGAAGGGCATGCGGTTGGTTTCTGCAAAGATAGAGGTCGTGAATACGACAAAAGAAATCGCCAGAGGAATCATGAGAAGCCACTGCTCTTTGCAGTTTTGCCAGTAAGCCGCATCAAAGACACTGCCGTGCTCATTCCACAGAGGGAGAAGTGTCCAGCCGTTTTGAGCTTGTGACACCACGATGTCTGAGAGGTTGAGTTGGCCAAACACCATGAGGATGGGAATCAGGGAAAGGCCAAGGGAGATCTCGTAGGAGATCATTTGGGCACAAGATCTGACGCCGCCGAGAAATGAGTATTTGTTATTGGATGCCCATCCGGCAAAAGTGATTCCGTAGACACTCAAGGACGCAATGGCGAATACAAAGAGAGGGCCTGCGTCAATGTCCGCGATGACTAGCTTAACGGGCTGGTCAAAGACGGTAATACTGCTTCCAAAGGGGATGATGCAAATACAGAGGAAGGCAGGGGCTGCTGTGAGCGCCGGTGCGATCCAGAAAAAGAATTTGCGGACATGCGCAGGTACTAGATCCTCTTTGAGGAATGCTTTCAGGCCATCGGCGAGTGGCTGGAGCAGCCCGGCAAAGGGAATATCCTTTTTTGCGCCAAAGAGAGTGAGCGGAATGCCGACTCGGTTAGGTCCAACACGATCCTGAATAATAGAGGATACACGGCGCTCTGCATAGGTAGAGTATGCAATGATGGGAAGCGTGCACACAAAGGTGAAGACGACGATCTTGACCGCTGTGGTGAGAATGAGGAAGAGAATTGCGGGATCCATGGTGGTATGGAGTGATCAGTTTTCTATGATTAGCCGGGGATTTCGCCGTTTGCGATGCGTTGGTTTTCACGTTCGAGAAGGGGGATACTCACCCCGGTATCTAGAAGGTTTTCCCCAAGATCGCCGATGTTGGCAAGGTGCTTGCCATTGAGCTGTGCAATCCCTGTCGATGTGATTTCAGAGAGTTGGTCGATGCTCAGCGGAGCCTGGTCGGGTGTTTCACCGGTAATGGAGAGAATGAGGTCACTGATGATTTGCCAGTCGTCCCGAGCATCTGCAGGAGGATTGCAGGCAGCATTGAGTTTTTGAATGCGTCCGGCTACATTGATCATGGTGCCTCGCTTTTCGGCTGAGCTGGCACCTGGGAAAATGATATCGCTTGCTTGGGCGGTGGCATTGGTGGTGTTGAAGATCGATATCAGGAGCTCGAGGCCTTCAAGATCCTCAGAGTAAAAGCCGGCCTCAAGGAGGTCCTCGGAGGCGACAATGAGCGCTTTGATAGCTCCCTTTTGGATGCCATCTCTTATGGTGGCTAATTTTTCGGCCGGGTCATCCAACTCGAGGACAAGTCCTGCTCCCGTGGTGTTGGGGTTGCGGTCTGATGAAATGAGTAGGTCATCTGCTTGCTGGTCGTGGCGGACAATACTCACCATCTCTGTGCCAAGTTCAGCTGCAAGTGTGCGCATCATGAAGAGTTCTTCATTGGTTTGCTTGCCTGATGCGATGATTGCGATCTCTTCACTCTGGAATTGTTTGATTGCATCAGCTGCGGCTGTGAGGGAATTGGCCCAGCAAGTTTCCTCGTGAACCCCGTCAGCTTTGATGAGTGGTGCGGTGAGGCGGTTTTCGTGACTAGGGCAGGTGTAACTGAGCCTATGGCTGTCAGGCATCCAGCAAGAGTTGACCTCATCATTCTGACGTGGGGTCACCCGGAAAATTTTATTGCCGCGAGTCCAGATGGTGATGTTGGTGCCTGTGCCACAATTGGTGTCTATACTCGGTGTTTCCTTGAGGAACCATGTGCGCATCTGGAATCGAAAATCATTGGAGGTGAGAGCTCCAACAGGACACAAGTCCACGGTGTTAAGGCCATAATTGTTATCGAGCTCGCGTCCGGGGAAGACCCCTACAGTGGTGTGCGTGCCGCGCTCGGAAAATCCTAGAACAGGTTCCTCGGCCACCTCGTCCATGAAACGTATGCAGCGTGAGCACATAATACAGCGCTCATCATCAAGGCGGATGCGTGGACCGATTTTTACATTCTTGGGTTTCTTGACCTTGTCCTCTTTGAAGCGGGACTTGCCTTTGCCGTGTTCGACCGAGAACTCTTGAAGGCTGCATTCTCCGGCCTGATCGCAAATGGGGCAATCGAGCGGATGGTTGATGAGGAGGAATTCCATCACACCTTCACGGCATTTCTCAACCAATTCACCTTGGGTTCTGATCCCCATGTTTTCAGTGACGGTGTTGGCACATGCGATTACCGGACGTGGCATCCAACTGATTTCCTGGTAGCCGTCATCGTCATAGGAGGGGTCGTCACCTGGTTTCGGGCGTGGCGGCATGCCCATTTGAACCAAGCACATACGGCAGTTTCCAGGTGAAGAAAGTTTGGGGTGATAGCAGTAGTGGGGGACTTCTTTCTCAGCCTGTTTACAGGCCTCAATCATTCTCGTGCCTGCTGCTACTTGAATCCAATGGCCGTCGATCTGGACATTGACCATGCCTTTTTCTGCGGCAGTCTCTCTGGGAAGTTTGCTTGTGGTGGAATCGCTCATTGCAGATTGATGATGGTTCGTCTGGGTCAGGCTGAACTATTGGTTGATAAACGAGAGCTGACGCTTGGCTTCCTCGGAAAGGTATTCGTTATCTTCCGAAGTTTCGGCTTCAAGTTCATCCCGGAATTTGGAAATGATGGCTTCAACCGGCCAGGAGGCAGCCTCGCCAAAAGCACATACCGTGCGCCCGTCAATCTGGTAAGCTACCTCTTCCAGGGTTTGAACATCCTCAGGAGTAGCCTCTCCGTTGGCAATACGGTCAGAAATTTTGCGCATCCACATAGAGCCTTCCCGGCATGGGGTGCACTGGCCGCAAGATTCGTGCGCGTAGAAGTGATTGATGTTGTTGAGCACCCAGGAGATTTTGCGTGAGTCATCCATGACGATGACGCCCCCTGATCCGGCCATGGAGCCACAGGCTGCGATGGTATCAAAGTCCATGGGTATATCATAGAAGGACAGCTCTTGCTGCGTGCCGTCTGCGTTTTTGATTTGGTAAGTTTCCTCACAGCGCATGATCTTGGCAGAAGATCCTCCGGGAATAACAGCCTTGAAGCTGCGGCCCTCTTTGGGGCCTCCGCAAATATCGTTGAGGAGCTCACCCATGGTGATTTTACCCACTTCCACTTCGTAGTATCCGGGTTTTTGGACATCTCCGGAAACACAAAGGATGCGCGTTCCGGTATTTCTCGGAGTACCCAGCTTGGCATATTCCTCTCCGCCCATTGCGATGATGTGTTTCACATGGCAGAGTGACTCGACGTTGTTAACAATCGTAGGGGACATGTAGAGTCCGAGTGCTGCCGGAAAGTAGGGTGGTTTGATTCGCGGGTAGGGGCGCTTGCCTTCAAGGGATTCGATCAGGCCGGTTTCCTCCCCGCATATGTAAGCGCCTGCTCCACGGTGGATGTAGATTTCTAAATTGAAACCGGAGCCGAGGATGTTCTCACCAAGGAAGTTCTTCTCACGTGCCTCTTCAATGGCTTTCTCAAGAATAGTCGAAGCCTCTGGGAATTCTTCACGAATGTAGATGTAAGCCGTATGGGCACCCACGGCAAAAGAGGAGATCACCATTCCTTCGATTAGCTGATGAGGGTCTTGGTGTACGATGTAGCGGTCTTTGAATGTTCCTGGCTCGGACTCATCGCAGTTGCAGATCAGGTAGACAGGTTTGGTGTTGTTGGGTGGTATGAAGCCCCATTTGACGCCTGTAGGAAATCCGGCGCCACCACGGCCCCTTAGCCCCGAGGTCTTAACCTCATTGGTAATGGCCTGAGGCTCCATGGTGATGGCTTTTTTGAGTTGTTCGTAGCCACCATCTTTGATGTAACAATCTATGGAGTTGTCCCAGTCAGCCCGGTCAACATTCCGGAAGATGAGACGGTGCTCCCGCGCATCCGGTTCTTTGCCTTGGAGGTATGTGATATTGCTCATGTTCAGATGGTCTGGGTTGAGAATTATGAATGACTCGCTGCCGTGTCGTATTGATCGAGTAGCTCCTGAGCGGAATCGGGAGCAACAGCCTCGTGGAAGTCGTCATTGACCAAGCAGACAGGTCCTGTTCCGCATGAGGCAAGACACTCGGCAAATTCTACTGACCATTGGCCGCAGGGTGACACGGCGATCGGGTTGTGGTGTGAATCGCTTTTGGATCGGTCAATGCCAGTCAATTCGCAGATGCGTTCCATGAGTTCAGCAGAACCTGCCATGGCGCAAGAAAGTGTGCGGCAAACACGCATGTGGTATTTCCCTGGGGCATGTTCGCGCAGCCCTGGGTAGAAGGAAACAACCTCGTATACCTGCATGGGCTCCAAATCGAGCATGGATGCAACCCACTCGGTAGCCTCGCTGTTGATGTAACCAAACTTGTGCTGAACGATGTGCAACAGAGGAAGGACGGCCGAGCGTTTCTTGTCCTCGGGATATTGGTCGATGCGTTTGTTTGCCTCTGCTTCAATCTCAGGAGTAACGGCAAAGGGTGGAAATGTAGCTGTGTCCATTTTTGAGGCTGTGTTATCTAAATTATGATTGGCTACTTGGAGGGGTGATCTGCTTTCAGTGGCTATCGGTCGCACTCACCCATGACGAAGTCGAGCGAACCTAGGATAGCCGGCACGTCAGATATCATGTGTCCAGGAATGAGATGGGCAAGTATCGACAGGTTTACGAATGACGGAGAACGAATTTTCATACGATGGGGAACCCCGCCTCCTTTTGAATTGATATAAAAACCGAGTTCCCCCTTGGGGTTTTCAGCGCCGAAGTAGACCTCGCCGGCGGGTGCTTCGATACCTTGTGTGGCAACGATGAAGTGATGAATGAGCTCTTCCATGCTGGTAAGAACCTTTTCCTTGGCTGGCAGCATGTTTTTGGAGTCCGCAATATTTACCGGGCCATCGGGTAGATTGGCTATGACTTGACGTATGATGCGTATGGACTGGCGCATTTCCTCCATCCGGCAAAGGTATCGATCATAGCTGTCACCATTTGATCCTATAGGGATATCAAAGTCGTAATTTTCGTAGCCAAGGTAAGGGTTGTCTTTACGCAGGTCTCGTGTGATACCCGAACCGCGAAGATTTGGGCCGGTCATGCCCCAGGAGATAGCGTCGTCAGCCGAAATGGTGCCAATGTCTATCATGCGTCTCAGATAGATCTTGTTGCGATCTAAAAGCTTGGAGATCTCGTCGATTGATTGAGAGCACTCGTCGAGGAAGGTTTCCAGGCTGGCAATGAAGCCATCAGGAAGATCGCGTATTTGGCCGCCAACACGTGTGTAAGAGGTGGTGAAACGGGCTCCGGTAAGCTGCTCACAGAGGTTGTATGTTTTTTCCCGCTCGGTGAAGGTGTAAAGGAAGACTGTCATGGCACCCACATCCATGGCGCAAACTCCCACGCCGAGCATATGGGAGGCAATGCGAGCGAGCTCACAACAGATGACACGAATTGCCTGGCCACGAGGGGGGAGTTCCCAGCCCATGAGTTTTTCCACGGCACAGGTATAGGCTACGTTGTTGGCGAGAGGCGCAAGGTAATCCAAACGGTCCGTGTAAGGGACAAATTGGTTGTAGTGCATGTTCTCAGCGATTTTTTCGTCTCCGCGGTGCAGGTAACCCACGTCTGGATCGCACTTGGTAACGATTTCTCCATCCAACTCCAGCACCAGGCGCAATACCCCATGTGTTGCTGGGTGTGACGGCCCCATGTTGAGAACCATCTTTTCGCCGAGCAAATCGTCGGTTTCCGCCTGATAATCAGAATCGAGCCCAGCCATGGTTTTGGCTGCAGTGTCGGGTGCTTGGTATGAAGTTGAATCCATGATGGTGCTATACGGCATCGGTGACGAATTGGACGGTGATGCGATCGATTCTTGGGTGGTTGTGACCCAAGGTAGAATATATGATGAGACAGTAAAGACGATTGATGGACAGGGGAATGATCTGGTTGTTGCTGTGTCGTTGGATCATCAGGAGGCCGTAGAGAGTGGTCGAAGAGCGAGGATGTCATTGAGGAGCCTTCAGTCATCTGAATCTGGACTGCAAATTAACTTTACTACTGCGATTGAATTCAATTCGGATAAGCAAAATTGGGATCCAAATGCAATGGTCGCGGATGGATTTCGTACCACTACGCAGCAGTGGGAATATATTGTTGCATTAAAATCGGCCGATGATGCCTTTGCGAATGTGGACAGCATGATGATGGAAGTGGAGGGGGAGGTCATCACAGAGACCAAGGATTCTAATGAATTGGAAACAACAAATGGCAATGATAAAACTGCCTATTACATCATCGGCGGTGTATTGGGTGGAACGTTGCTCATATTGATTATATTGGCGGGTGTGCACTATGAGAGGCGCAAGCAGAGAATAAGAAGAGCTGAGAGTGAACGGCGCAAGTCCCAATCTTCGTCTTCGTCACTGCGCAAACAATCTTCGTCTCTGCCGCAGGATAAGCCAGTCTCTGTTTCGAGAGGTGTTTCCTCCTCATCGCAACCGCCTCCTCCTGCCGTAACTCCTCCTCAGAATTATTTTGGTACAATCGAACCATCGAATGCGGAAGATGATGTAAGCACATTGGGCGATCCCTACTTCGGCGAGGGAGTAGTCAATCTCGAACCGAGGGCTGATGAGACGGTAGCCGAATCCATGATGTCGAGCGAAAATGAAATGTACGTCTTTGGTGTCGGCCGACCGCGTACTTTGACAGGTGGCGATTCCACAGCGAGAGGGAGCACCACCACTCCCAACAAGATGCTGTTGGTCGATGATACGACATTGGAGGATGCATACAGGAATACGGACAATGCATCATATGGAGGGGAAACGTCTGGATCGTCGAACTTTCGTCGACTAACGGTCGTGGCGCCCAGTGGTAAATTGGGAATAGTAATTGATAACCAAACTGGTGATATGCCGATAGTCCACGCTATCAAAGAGACGAGCGTCCTCCACGGAAGGGTGAATGTCGGCGACTTTTTAATGAGCGTCGATGAAGTGGATACTCGTGGAATGTCTGCTGTCCAAGTTTCTAAGTTGATTAGCTCGAGGAGTCAGAATCCCGTGAGGAAGTTGGTGCTGATGAGAGGCTCCGGAGGAGGAGGAGCATCAATGTTGTGATTATATGTGAACAAAATATTAAGTGATATTAAGTGCCATAGAGATGCAAACACGATTGCTATCTTTTATAGAAACTAAAACACAACCTTAATACCTATTGTCTACTCAGTATTTCTTCTCTCTGGATGTTTACTCTAAGACGAAGTCTCGTGCCCCGATTGTCCCTCTCAGTCTGTAGGTATGAACTACCAACAAAGTAATCACTATCGTCTGTTTTCTTTGGCATTATGTAATTTGCAAAATTCCGATCTCTAGAGTCATAGAGGTGAGCCACCGAAGGAGCCTTGCTTCCACTATTATGACAGTGTGTATTGAAGTGGTAATAACCACTGAGCCACTATCACGTGGTAAAACCACTGTTATACCACTTCAATAAAACTACTACACGAACCGGGATACGAGTTCGATTCCCTCCTCAGGTTCGGTTCCCACAGGTGAGCCAACATGCAGCCCCAGCGAG
>JBDQHQ010000053.1:0-11475 GCA_040264795.1 Akkermansiaceae bacterium
ATAATCGGTAATCAACTCATCCGTCAGCTCTTTGAATACGACTTCGGTAATTACGTGAAAAGTGTCGATTTCTCGCCCATGAGCAATGCACACGCCAGTACAAACCTGATGCGTCTTGCCAGATAGCTTTTTGAGCATTTCATGGGCCTGCTCGGGGGTACGGGGCTTTCCCAGTGGCGTCTGGTCAATATAGACCAAAGTATCCGCACCAATCACGGTGGCTTTCGGATTGTCCTTGGCAACATCCAGAGCCTTGAGTCTGGCGTTCTCCTCACAGAGCAGATCAAGCGGCATGGATTCTTCATGCAGCTCCTCGGCAGGAGACGGGATAACCTCAAATGTGAGACCCGCCTTCGCAAGCATCTCCCGCCGGCGCGGTGACCCGGACGCAAGGATCAGTTGTGCCGGCATTTCATTAAACTCCAGGCTCAAAACCTCTATGCAGCGGATCTCAACAGAGCCACTAATACTCCCTGGATCACCAGCTCATGTGCTGGAACAAGGTCCGGGTAGTTTTCATTCTCTGCGTGGAGAAAGGGTTTGCCGTTCTCGATGACGTAGCGCTTCAGTGTCGTTTCCCCATCAATGAGTGCTGCGACAACGTCTCCCTTGCGTGGTTCACGATATTCCAAAACCACGGTATCTCCGTCACATATGTGAGCATCGATCATCGAGTCACCTCTCACTTTGAGCGCAAAGGTGCGGGCATTGCCACGTAGTCCAAGTGAGCGGATATCAATGGAGACGCAACCTTCCTTTTCAGTCTCAACATCCTGGGCCATGCCGGCTGCAATACTCCCATACAGCGGGATATCAACGATTTCCTCCCGCTCCATTTCCTCTGGAAATCCAATCCCACAGGCTTTGTTGGCCTTTCTGACGATGACCCCTTTTTTCTCAAGGGCTCTGAGGTGACTAATCGCTGCCGTCTGGCTGGCGAAGTCAAAGTGACGCTGAATATCACGCGTGGACGGCATGTAACCTTCTACGCGGTGGGTTTCCTTGAGGTAATCAAGCACCTCCTGCTGGCGTTTGGTGAGTTGGACATTAGACATGATGCTGGTTGGGATACTGGTTGGGATACTGGTGATGACTGAGCTGATAGTTACTGCGTGTTAAGTGCTTGTATGAACACTGTTCTTGGGAACATTAATCGATCTGGGCGAACTTGCAAAGCAAAAAAGTGGCGCCGAATTTCCTTCCCCTGCCATGCCCTCCTTGCTTAGGCTGCCCAACGTAATTAAAAGTAATAGGCAAACTATATGAGCGAAGAGTTTAATTCACCACAACTTCCCGCATCAGGAATTCTCATAGGGCTATCAGAGGAGGATCGCTCACTACTCAGTGGCTACGGTGAGTTCCTCCCTGTGCATGAGGGCCAGTGCCTCATTGAAGAGGGAGACGATCAGGACGCTCTCTATTTTGTCATATCAGGCATTCTCCACGTTCACACAAACACGGATGACAAACACACACTCATTGCCCGCATTGGAGCTGGTGAAAGTATAGGTGAAATCAATCTGTTTGACCCCGGCAAGGCTAGCGCATCCGTCACGGCCCAGTCATTTTCACAGGTCTGGAAAACCACACGGCATGATCTCGAGACCTTCATACAAAACTATCCTGAATTGGGTGAGCACTTGCTTGTTGCTCTGATCTCGGAGTTAAGCCGGCGTATTCGCCACTTGAATGGCAAGCTTCTTGCGATGGGCTCCTTTTACCAAAATTTATGGAGTGAATAGAATCCTCTGAGCCACGCAAGCGACCAAGTCCGCTACGTCCACCTGCCAGCATCAATGATCGATCTACTCAATATCCATCCGCACTGCCCGATCGGTGCACTATGTTTATTACTCGCCTTAGCCATTGGCCATGTCATCGCGGATTTTCCTCTCCAGGGTCTGTTTCTTTCCGAAGCTAAAAACAGGCATCTTCAGGTATCACAACCTGTTGAAACCAAAAGCCCTCGTGGGCTGTGGTTTCAAGGAATGAGTGCCCACTCCCTCATTCATTGTGGAGCCGTATGGCTGATTACAGGGTCCGTTATTCTGGGACTTATGGAGTTTATTTTTCACTGGATCATTGATTTCGCCAAATGTGAAAACTGGATTGGTTTCAACACTGATCAGTTCCTTCACTATTGCTGTAAACTACTCTACGTTGGACTGATCTACTTCCAGGTGGTTGCCATCTGAGGCGAAGAGCAATAGCCGATGGCACAGTAACTGGGCCCAGAGCTCAAACTACTCGGTACTGTGCAAAAAAACAGGATTTCCCCTGATGAGGAAATCCTGAATGAAAAGAGCTAGCAGCCTGGTTACTCAGACTGCAGCTACTGCCGCATTGATGAGATCGAGGAAACTTTGTGGCTCGAGGCTCGCACCGCCAACCAGACCACCATCGATATCGGGCTGGGAAAGTAGCTCGCCTGCGTTGTCGGCCTTCATGCTGCCGCCGTATTGAATGCGGACTTTCTCAGCAAGCTCCTTACTGTAGAGCTCAGCAATCACAGAGCGGCAAAAAGCATGTGCCTCCTGCGCCTGCTCCACGGTGGCTACCACACCCGTACCGATTGCCCAGACGGGCTCATAGGCTACCACAATCTCACGTAGGTCTTTTTCATCGATACCCTCAAGACCCTCAGTAATCTGGCTACGCAGAACATCCTCGAGTTTGCCTGCCTCGCGCTCGTCAAGGGTCTCCCCAATACAGAAAATTGGTTTCAGATTGGCAGCACGTGCCTTCTTAATCTTGGCATTGATGACGGCATTGGTCTCACCGTAAAGGGTCCGTCTCTCGCTGTGGCCGATGATCACGTAGCGGACATAAAGTTCCTTGAGCATCATCGTGCTGATCTCGCCCGTGTAGGCACCGTTGTCATGCTCGGATACGTTCTGAGCGGCAATGGATACTGCCGAGTTGGCGTGGAGGGCACTGACTGCTGCAGGGATAGTCACATAAGGTGGGGCAATGACCACATCGGCTGAGTCAGTGATGTTGTCGAGTTTGCCGGCGAAGGTGGAGATGAAATCCTCGGCTTCTTTCGGGCCGATGTTCATCTTCCAGTTGGCTGCAATAATAGGTTTGCGCATATGCTTGGTTGTAATGGTAGTTAGAAAAATGGTTATTTAGGCTTCGCTCAGAGCTTTAACCCCCGGGAGTTCCTTGCCCTCAAGAAGTTCAAGGGAGGCACCTCCGCCAGTAGATATGAAGGAGACCTGGTCTGCGAGACCGTATTTTTTGACTGCTGTCACCGAGTCCCCGCCACCGACGATGGATAGTGCATCACTCTTGGCAACCGCTTCGGTAACCGCCTTGGTTCCAGCCTCAAAGGAGTCGATCTCAAAGACACCCATAGGTCCGTTCCATACGATGGTGCCGGCATTGGCAATCTCTGCGCAGAACTCATCAATGGCGACATCACCAATATCAATACCCTCCCAGCCATCCGGGATAGAGCCTCCATCGGCATAAGTATCTGTGACGCGTGTTTCCGCACCATCTTTGAATTCCTGGGTAATACGCGTATCAGCAGGCAAGAGGAAACGCGTGTTAAGCTCCTGCGCTTTCTTGAGAATATCAAGAGCCAGATCAAGCTTATCGTTCTCAACGAGTGAATCTCCCACAGCGTGCCCTTGGGCCTTGCGGAAAGTGTATGCCATGGCTCCACCAATGATGAATGTATCCGCCTTTTCAAGCAGAGCGGTAATCACCTCAATCTTGTCACTCACTTTAGCGCCCCCCATGATCACTAAAAATGGCTTCTGGGGAGCCTCAAGCTTGTCACAAAGAAACTCAAGTTCACGCTCAATGAGTAAACCCATGGCACTCTGGGAGACGTGATGAGTAACGCCCTCCGTGGAAGCATGAGCGCGGTGGGCAGTGCCGAAGGCATCATTGACGAAAACATCAGCATCTGCGGCCAGCTCAGCCGCGAAACCCGCATCATTGGCTTTCTCCTCCGAGTGGAAGCGGGTGTTCTCAAGCAGCAACACCTCGCCTGACTGCAGCGCAGCGCGGGCAGCCTTTGTAGCCTCACCCACGCAACTCTCAGCAAAAGCTACATCCTTACCCAGCAACTCTCCCAAACGCACAGCGGCAGGACGCAATGAGTATTTGGCATCAGGCTCCCCCTTGGGGCGGCCCAGGTGTGAGCACAACGTAAGGCTAGCACCACCGTCTAAAAGGTGCTTGATACTGGGCAACGCTGCCACAATGCGGGTGTCATCGGTGATCTCGCCGGAGTCGTTGAGAGGAACATTGAAATCAACACGCATCAGCACAGCTTTGCCATTAACATCAAGATCGCGGATACTAAGTTTGGCCATGGAATCAGAGGAGACAGGTAAGAAGTTGAACGAGGAGAAAAAAAGCGGGGAAAGTGAACCCTCCCCCGCCTTTGCTTAAGTTTGCATATGATTTAGAGAGATCCTCCCAGCATGGCGAGGGCATCAGCTGCACGGCAGGAATAACCCCACTCATTATCATACCAGGAGCAGACCTTCACGAAGTTGCCTTCAAGAACCATAGTCTGGTCCGCATCAAAAATAGAGCTGTGAGGATTGCTAACGATATCCTGGAGTACCAGTGGGTCCTCGGAATACTCAAGCACACCCTTCATCGGGCCTTCGGCAGCTGCCTTGAATGCAGCGTTGACTTCCTCGGCAGTCACCTCGGACTTGAGGATCGCCGTAAAGTCTGTGAGTGAGCCGGTCGGGGTAGGCACACGGAATGCGCCTCCATTGAGTTTACCCTTCATCTCGGGGATGACCTCGCCGATGGCCCGGGCAGCTCCGGTGGAAGAAGGTACGATGTTAACCGCGGCAGAGCGTGCACGGCGGAGATCACTGTGAGGAGCATCCAGAAGATTCTGATCACCGGTGTAACTGTGAATGGTGCTCATAAAGCCTTTTTCAATACCCCATTGATCGTTGAGGACCTTGACGAGTGGCGCCAAGCAGTTGGTGGTACAGGATGCATTAGAAACGATGTGGTGATTGGCAGCGTCATATTTGTCAGCATTAATACCCAGGCACATAGTGAGGTCCGGGTCACTGGCGGGAGCGGAAATGAGCACCTTCTTGGCTCCGGCCTCAAGGTGCTTGGAAGCACCATCACGGGAGCAGAAAAAGCCAGTGGATTCCAGTACCACGTCCACGTTCCACTCACCCCATGGAAGGGCAGCGGGATCACGCTCAGCAGTGGCGTGAATCTTGTGGCCATTGACGATGATATGATCGTCATCGTAGCTGACATCCGCACCAAACTTACCCTGAGAAGAGTCATATTTGAGCAGGTGAGCCAGGGTTTTATTGTCGGTGAGATCGTTAATGGCGACGACATTGTTGAGTTCGCCATTATCTGCAAGGGCACGCAGTACACTGCGGCCGATGCGTCCAAATCCATTGATTGCGTAATTTGCCATGGTGGTAGTTTCCAATTGTTGCTTCCGCCACTCAAAAATTCATAGAGCGGGGGGACGGATTATGCTCCCCAGATTGCACACGTCAACACCTGCGTGAGGCATTTATTGCCCTAATTCAAGCAGCTTGATTTGTAATGGATTCTCCCAGAAATAGGGAACAAGCTCGTTTTTCTATTGCTAATGCTAGTATCGGAACCTAAGGCTCACCCCCCACCACATATTTCCCATGACCGATATTCCCTTTTCCAAGCTAGGTCTCTGTGATGAGCTCCTTAATGCCATCCATGATCTCGGCTATGAGAGCCCCTCCCAGATCCAGGCTCTAGCCATTCCACCGGTATTGGAAGGGCGGGATATCGTTGGCCTGTCGGAAACCGGGTCAGGAAAAACCGCGGCATTTACCCTGCCGGCACTGCAAATGATCAATACTGACCTTCCGCAGGCCCAGGTCCTGATCCTCTCCCCTACTCGTGAGCTCTGTGTTCAGGTGTGCGAGGAAGTCCACCGCCTCGGAACCCACATCGAGGGGCTTAAGGCGGTTCCAGTTTACGGCGGTGCCCCAATTGAACGCCAAATTACTCAGCTCAAGCGGGGAGCCCATGTCGTCGTCGGGACTCCTGGCCGCTTGCTTGATCACCTGCGCCGCAAAACACTGCAGCCCAAAACCATCAAGCTGGCTATTCTTGACGAGGCAGACCGCATGCTCGACATGGGATTTCGTGAGGACATGGAGAATCTGCTGGGAGCATTGCATGAAGATCACCAGACACTTTTCTTCTCTGCGACGATGAACAAACACGTGGAGAAACTGATCCGCAAGTTTGGCAATGAACCAGAGGAAATCTCCGTCAAACGCAAAACCAAAACCGTCTCCACCGTCACCCAGAGATATTACGAAGTACGCAACCGCTCCAAGGTCGAAGTGCTCACCCGTATTGTCGATCTGGAAAACCCCCGCCTCTCGGTCATCTTTTGTAATACCAAGCGCAGTGTTGATGAATGTACTGAAGCACTCCTGGCAAGAGGTTACGCGGCGGACCGCCTGCACGGTGACATCAGCCAGCAGCTGCGTGAGCGCACCACCCGCCGCTTTCGTGAGGGCAAGTTTGACATGCTCGTTGCCACTGACGTTGCCGCCCGTGGTCTGGATATTGATGATGTTGATGCGGTCTTTAACTACGACATCCCACAAGATCCCGAGGACTACGTACACCGAATCGGCCGCACCGGCCGCGCCGGCCGCGAGGGTAAGGCGATCAGCTTTGTCTTTGGTCGTGACATCTACCGGCTCCAAAGCATTGAGAAATACACCAAGCAGCACATTGAGCGCGCTAAGATCCCGAGCCAGGAAGAAGTCGAGGGCAAGCGTGCCGACCAGCTCTTCGAGATCGTTCAATCACGCTGCGAAGCAGAGGTTAACCGCAGCTACCGCCACTACATTGACCGCCTGCTCGACCAGGGGCACACTGCCACTGACATTGCCTCCAGCCTGTTCGAGCTGCTGCGTGAATCCATTGGCCGTGAAGGCGAGGAAATCATCGAAGACCGCCCGGACTACAAACCTGAAAAAGACCGGGGTGCTCGCCGTAGCCGAGAAAAAGGTTCAGGACGTGACAATCGCCGCGGTGATCGAGGCGAACGCGGAGGCAAAAAAGGACGCGGCCAGAAAGAAGCCGGTATGACCACCCTCTTTGTCAGCCTTGGCAAGGCCGCGGGAGTGCGCCCCAGTGATCTTTTAGGCATGTTCTACCGGGAGGGCAAAATCCCGGATAACTCCGTGGGCCGCATCCAGCTTTTTGATCGCCACTCCCTGGTTGACGTGGATGAAAAAGTGGCTGGTAAACTTTGTGATACCCTTGCAAAGTCCAAGTTAAGAAACCAACGCTTCCGGATCGGTCCTGACCGGATGTCAGATTAGCTCACCACCCAACAACCTCATTGCCATGCCAGCTCATCCGGAAAACTCAGAAGAGATGAACTACGGCATGCTGGGCGAAGACACCCAGACCACGCCTGAAAAACTTGAGAAATACACCGGCATTGTGGATTGGGAATATCTCAAGCCGCACTTTGAGTCAGGTGCTTTGATCTATGTGGATTCAATTCTGGAAATCACGGAAGTCGGACAAGCTCTCGCTAATGACGACAAGGACAAGGTTGAGGGCTGGCTCAAATCCGGTGACCTGGTCAAGCCCTCCGAGCCTCATGCAAAATGGTGGCAGGAGAACCCCGAGCAGTTCACCGCATTGGTCGTCTCCCCCTTTGTTTTAATGCAGCCCGTAAAGGCTGATTGAATACAAGCTCTCAAATGACCGAGAAAAACAGTCATGCAGCCCCGCTGCTTTTCGTCTACGGCACTCTGATGAGCCATGCGGATAATGCATTTGCCGGAATGCTGGCAGAGCACGCCTGCAAGATTTCAAGCGCCACCTTTCAGGGCAAGATGTATCGGGTTCTGCAGGCGCAACGCCCCTTTGTGTATCCCGCGGTGGTTGCATCTGATCAAGCAGCTGATCTGGTACACGGGGAGATTTATCAGCTGTCTTCGGCCGATCTTTTCGAAACCCTCGATGACTACGAGGCATGTGGACCGAACTCTCCGGAGCCGCATGAGTATCGGCGCCAGGTGGTTGAAGTGAGGGGTGAGGATCATCAGCCATTACGGGCGCATGTTTACCTTTATGCAAGATCCACGGATGGGCTGGAGGTGATTCCGGGGGGAAGATTTGATCCGCCTGGGGTGGAATTTTGAGTGTTGAGTTTTAAATGTTGAGTTGGCCAGGCACGACGGATTCACGAGTCACTGCTAACTCGTACTCTCAACTTGAGCTGCCGCGCAGCGGCTTGATACTCGCACTTCGTGTGCGTTGACCTCGCTCCGCTCAGTCTATGCCAGCATCCAAAATACCTCCTCCGGTATTTTGTTTCTCGAGATACATCGTGACACACGATGTTTGTTCGTTCGAACTGTTCTCGTCCCGTCCATCCCATAAGGGCGAAACGGGCTTGGCGGTGGATACAAAAAAACCCCGCTAAAGCGGGGCTTAAGAGCTAAACAAAGTGGCGGGATGGACGGGATTGCTTTCATTCCACGAAAGCTATGCTGGCATGCAGAAATCCTCCTCCGGATTTCTGATCATATGAAGGGCGTGATACACGCACTGGCGTGTGCGTTCGAATTGTCATCTTCTGCAGCTTTGCCGCTGCTGATGACAAAGCCCTCTGCTCCGGCTATAAAAGCCACTGCCCCGACCCTCAAAGAGGGTCGGGGCAGTGGCGGGATGGACGGGACTCGAACCCGCGACCTCCGCCGTGACAGGGCGGCGCTCTAACCAACTGAGCTACCACCCCTTGCTCTGCTCGGGGCGGGCGGAACTTAATGAGAATCCTCGCCGCTGGCAATCACTTTTTTGTGAAAATAATCATTTTTCTTGAGCACTCTAGCTTAAGGCCTCTACAGCAGCTTCTAAGCTCTCTACATCCTCGACGGAGAGCACCGTTACTGACTTATCAATGCGGCTCATAAGCCCTGCAAGCACCTTGCCTGGGCCTAGTTCAAGAAAGGTAGTATGGCCATCGGCAATGAGTTTCTGCATAGAGGCGGTCCAACGCACCGAGCCGGTCACTTGCTGCTCAAGCGTGGACTTAATCTCGTTCTGGCCGCTGACAGCGCGCGCCTCGAAATTACAAATGACGGGAATAGCTGGTTCGGAGAGCTCGGCCTTGGCCAACACCTCGGCGAGTTTATCTTGAGCACTCTGCATCAGGCGTGAATGGTAGGCACCGGCGACATTGAGTTTTTTACCCATGCGCACGCCCCTGCCCTTGGCCTCAGCTACCGCCTTATCAATACCGGCCTCATCTCCGGATAATACAATCTGACCGATCGTATTAAAATTGGCGACATCAACACCACAGTCCGCTGCAAGCTTAGCAACAGCCTCTTCATCACCACCGATCATCGCCGCCATAGCACCATTGGTAGCATCGCAGGCTTCTTCCATAAATTGACCACGTTGCTCAACAATTTTGAGACCCGTTTCGAAATCGAAAGTACCAGCAAGGGTGTGGGCGGTAAATTCACCTAGTGAGAGCCCCGCAGTGGCGACCACATTGAGCGCAGGGACTTTTGCCTTCAACACTTCCAGACATGCTAGACCGTGAAGAAAAAGCGCCGGTTGGCAGCGTGATGTTTTAGTGAGTTCCTCGTCTGGCCCATTGAACATGATATCACTCAGCGAGTAGCCAAGCGCATCGTCCGCCTTACTGAACATCTCTTGCACAGCTGGATAGGCATCTGCCAGATCCTTACCCATACCTACCTTCTGCGCTCCCTGACCGGAAAATAATACAACAACGTTACTCATAGTTCATTTTTTCTAAAGGACAGCGGGCTGATGTGCAAGCCCACATCGCCCCGATGGGAAAACTTGCAAAAACAGACGAAACTCTTCTTGCAAAATATCACGGACTAAGGAAAGTTTCTCGCGACCGCAATCAGCTTTGCAATCACGGAGGGGTGGCAGAGTGGTCGAATGCACCGGTCTTGAAAACCGGCATACCGCAAGGTATCGTGGGTTCGAATCCCACCCCCTCTGCCAGAGCCCAGCCTACCACCGGTAGGTTGGGCTCTGGCATTTCGGGCGCGGGCCGAAAACTCTTTGCGAGCGCAGCGAGCAAGGGTTCGAACGCACATACATCGTGCATCACGATGTATCTTCAAAAGCAAAATACCGGAGGAGGTATTTTGGACACCCGCATCGACTGCGCGGAGCGAAGTCAACGCACACGCCAGTGCGTGTATCACGCACTCTATATAATCAGAAATCCGGAGGAGGATTTCTGCAACCCAGCACGGCTTGAGCGGAGCGAAAGCAATCCCACCAGTCGGTGATCGCATCTTGCACGCCAGCATAGCCTTTATTGAATGAACGCACCCAGCCTTAACCTCCTCCCCCAAGCACCCCCCTCTCATCACATTCAAAAAGTAGGGCCGGTGGGACTTGAACCCACGACCAAGGGATTATGAGTCCCCTGCTCTAACCAACTGAGCTACAGCCCCCTTAATTAATGATGTTTTACATCTGGTGAATGATTCGGTCAACGACCAACCCAGACATGTGTTGAGGCTGAGCTACAGCCCCCTGCCGCCGCTGTCAATACATATGGCAACGGTTACGGTCAACGAGGAAGCTCGGCATCTTAAGCAGCATAAGCCCTCTTGACCTCAAGCCCGTTCTCAACAAGGATATCGCCATGCGGAATTACCTGCTTTTCAGTTTCCTAGCAGCGCTGACTTTCATGCTCCACTCCTGTTCGACGGCGAGCGGCGGCGCTGGCACTTATGGTTCGCCCAACATGGGAGGACCAAGCGCTGAAGTGAGGGCTGCCGAGATCGCATCGGAACCCACCGGTAATTTTTATTATGGCAGGCGCTACTTCGTAAAGAAAACCCGCTTCTGGGGTTATTTACGTAAACCTCGCCAAAGTGCTGACACTGCAAAGCTTGTCATTTTCAACGAAAGCAAAAAACTCAACCCAGATCGTTTGCCCGAGACAGGGCCGCGAGCTGAGCGCTATGGCTTTGACCAAAACTACGAATATAAAATCTACGGGTATTACACCGGAGACAAGGTCTACGAGGTGAACTCCAATCAAATTCTACCCGAGTTCATGCTCACCGGTTATGAGCTTGTTAATCGTAATCCAGGTTGGCTGTTCAGCCCCCGTGATCATTACAACCCTCAATATATCAACCTCAGACCAGCTCTCTAAATCATGACTATCTCAAGAGATGAAATTGCTGCGGTTCTCGATGAGATCGCGCTCCTTATGGAAATCAAGGGTGAGAACCCATTCAAGACCCGCGCTTACCGTAACGGTGCGGAAACCGTGCGTAATTACCAAGGTGAAATTGTTGCTATAGCAGCCGCCAACGAACTTGAAGGCATCCCAGGCATCGGCAAGGCGTTGCAGGAAAAAATTCACGAACTCGCCAGCACCGGCAAACTCGAGTTCCACCAAAACCTGCGTGCCGAGTTTCCTCCCGG
>JBDQHQ010000054.1:0-11425 GCA_040264795.1 Akkermansiaceae bacterium
ACAGACCGCCCCCGCTTCAACGGCCCCCAACGGGCTGCCTCCACAGAGAGACCTTTGCCACGACGCTCCCACATCGCTTATATGAGCATCCCACTGATCTGGAAGATGCTCTCCCCCTGCTCCACCCAGCGGGAGAGCATCTTCCAGATCATTGCGATGCTCATATAAGCGATGAGGGAGATTCGAGGCAAAGCTCTCTCTGTGTAGGCAGCCCTTTGGGGGCCTTTGAAGCGGGAGATTTCATTCTCAATGAGGCCCGGCGGCATCGATTCTTCCAACAAATTGCGGACTGGCAAGCGGAAGCATGGAGCATCTTTATTACCTTTTCCAACCTAGGCGAAAAGGAGCGATTCAAGGAGCTTGTACGTGAAGATTTCTTCAGTGCCGAGGAAATCACCCCACTGTTTGGTGAACTCGTTCAAGGGTTCACCGTGCCCGAATCCAAGGTCGCCTTCATTTCATCAGCGGAGATCTTCGGCAGATACCAGACACCTCAGACACGGAGAAAAACCAACCATCTTGACCTCCAACGAAAAGCACGTGCCCAGACCGCCCTGGAAGATATCAATCCAGGGGATTTGGTTGTTCATGCAGAGTATGGCATCGGCAGATACATTGGTATTGAGGCGGATGAGCAAGGTCACGAGGAGATATATATTGGTTATCACAACGGCAGCACACTGAGCGTTCCGCTCGATCAGTCTCATCTCCTCTCCAAGTATGTGGGCCTTGGCGGCAAGGAGCCGGAGCTGACGAAACTCGGATCCATGTCCTGGAGCAAGGCACGCAAGTCAGCGGAGAAATCCATCCTCGATTACGCTGCCAAACTCCTCCAAATCCAAGCGCAGCGGCAGACGATGCAAGGCTATGCACACCCTCCGGATACACGCTGGATGTGGGAATTTGAAAACTCATTTCACCATACCCTGACCTCGGGCCAGCGGGACGCCATTGAGGATACAAAAGCGGATATGGAATCCGACAAACCCATGGATCGGCTGATTTGCGGGGATGTGGGCTTCGGCAAAACAGAAGTTGCCATACGTGCGGTTTTCAAGGCGGTCACTGGAGGAAAGCAAGCTGCAATCCTTGTTCCCACTACCGTTCTTGCAGAGCAACATTGGCGTAACTTCCGTGAGCGCATGAGTGACTACCCACTGCGCATTGAGCTACTCAACCGGTTCCGTAAAGCCAGCGAGGTAAGGAGCACCCTTGAGGGGCTGAGCAATGGATCGGTAGACATCGTCATTGGCACTCACCGGCTCATTTCCAAGGATGTCGTCTACAAGGATCTTGGCATTGCCATCATTGACGAAGAGCAACGCTTCGGGGTGAAACACAAGGAGCGCTTTAAGGAAATGTTTGCCAATATTGACGTGCTGACCCTCTCTGCCACGCCCATTCCGCGCACACTCTACCTCTCTCTCATGGGTGCGCGTGACATGTCCTCCATCGAGACTCCGATACCCGGCAAAGTTCCGATCAACACCTCGATACACGGCTACGATGAGCGCATCATTCGTGATGCCATACGCAGAGAGCTCAAACGAGGAGGTCAGATCTTTTTCTTACACAACCGGGTGCACAGCATCAATCAGGTAAAATCCATGCTCAACAAGATTGTCCCGGAGGCAAGCTGTGTCGTGGGTCACGGCCAGATGGAGAAAGATCAGCTTGAGGTGGTCATGCGCAGCTTTGTCGGGGGAAAGGCAGATATTCTGCTGGCAACAACTATTATTGAGAGCGGCATCGATATCCCGAATGCCAACACCATCATCATTGACCGTGCAGATCGCTTCGGATTGGCTGACCTCTACCAGCTTCGCGGCCGCGTGGGGCGAGCAGGAGGCCAAGCTTATGCCATACTTCTGCTTCCCAGGGATCTGATCCACGGTGATGCCCGCAAGCGCATCAATGCCATTCAACAATACACCGCCCTGGGCTCCGGATTTAAAATTGCGATGCGAGACCTCGAGATAAGGGGTGCCGGAAACCTGCTGGGAACCAAGCAATCAGGTCACATTGCAGCAGTGGGATTTGATCTCTACTGTCAGTTACTGCGGCAGTCAATTGACCAAATCAACACCGGCAGGTCATCTCAACGGGTGGATGTGACCCTGAGGGCGGACTTCCTCTCCTTTAGCGAGCTTGGCAAAGACCAGCAAAACGATTCAAGCGACCTACTCAGAGCCTATCTGCCGGACAGTTACATGCCCGAGGCCAGATTACGCATTTCAGCCTACAAGGAGCTCGCAGAGCTGATCTCACTCAAAGAGCTCAAGGCGCTTCGTAGACGTTGGCAGGACCGTTTTGGCAAAACCCCGCCACCGGTTACCCATCTTCTGCTTGCAACAGAGCTCAAACTTACTGCTGACAAGGCTAATATCAGCAGTGTTGAAATCCGCGAGCAGCGTCTCATGCTAACTAGAAACGGTAATTATATCTTTATGGAAGGCAAAAAATTCCCTCGGCTCAATGCCACTGGCTCCCAGCAAAAACTCAAGGAGGCCATCGACATGCTCAAATCCATTTAGGCTCAAAAACAAAACTACGAAACACAGAAATCAGTCGTTTGCCCCATACCCAAAAGAATACAGTTAGCTCAAGATTTAGCTTTGACGGAGGTCATATTGAGCTATGAATTAAACACATCTCTATTGCTCAAAAAGCCCGAGTAAACGACTCTGCAAAAATCATTCTGACACAACCATAGCCAGCCCATGACTATCTCCAAAAACATTTCATCAATCTGCCTGGCATGCGCTGCTGGCCTTTGCCTTCTAAGCACCCAAGCATCAGCCAGAGAGGTGACCGGCATTGCCGCCAAAGTCAATGGTCGTGTCATTACCAAAAACGAGTTAAATTACCACCTCACCCCCTACCGTCAGCAGCTCAATGCTTCCATGCCGCGTAAAGGCCCTCAGTACAACGAGCTCATCAACAAAGCCCGCAATGAAATTCTCGACAACCTCATTGAGCGGGAACTCATTCTCTCCGAGTTCAGAATTCGTGCAGGGGATCGCCAACTCCCCGCCTACCTCATTGACCAGGAAATCGATCGCCAGGTCAGAGAACTCTATAACAACAACCGCTCTGAGTTTAACAAGGCACTCCGCCAAGCTGGCGTTACCACGGCACAACACCGCCGTGAAACAGAAAAAAAACTCATCGTGCAAACCATGCGCTCCCAGCAGTTCAAAAACTCAACTCCACCCATGCCAAGGGAGGTCGAAGCCGAGTATTATGAGCACAAATCAAAAATGAGGGATATCACGGGAGATGCCCTGGAGTATCACAAGATCTACATTCCCAAAAGCGATGCATCAAACGCATTGGTGACACCTGAAACCCAGCTCAAACTCGCTGAAGACATTGTGGCCCGCCTGAAAAATGGTGAGGACTTCGAGGGGCTGGCCATGGAGCATTCTGCAGACTCATACGCGCAAGATGGTGGCAAAGTGGGGAAAACCCTGCGCACGGATCTCTCCCCTGCGTTTGCAACGATTCTCATGGCAACACCAACCGGAGAGATTCTCGGACCCCTTGAAGACACCAGGGGCTACACCATCGTCAGGCTCGACAAGAAACATTACGGCCCGACCCCACCTCTCAGCGAGGTGAAAAGCCAGATGGAATCACGAGTCCGTAGTCGTAAAAACAAGGATAAAAACGACCGCTGGATCAATCGCCTCAAAGCGAATGCCATGATCGACAAAAAAATCTGATCTATCACTAAACTTGCTCCGTTACCGTGCACTCTGACTCCTCACTCTTCGATCTCTCCGGTCAAGTTGCCGTTGTTATTGGTGGCACGGGAAACCTCTGCGGCACCATGGGTGTCGCACTTGCCCGTGCTGGGGCTGAAGTCGTTCTGGTTGGCCGCAATCCAGAAAATGCGATCGATAAGCTCGCTGCCATCGACGCTTTTGGAGGGAAATCCTGGTTCCACAAAGCAGATGTGAGTAAACGTCAGGACATTGACGACTTACTTACTGCAGTACTTCTCCGCTCCGGCAAGGTAGACGTTCTTATCAACGGTGCTGGTCTTGGCTCCGCGACCCCTTTCCTAGAAATCAGCGAGGATGAGCTTACCTCACTGATGGATGTGAACTTCAAGAGTGTCTTCAGGGCCTGCCAGATATTCGGTCAATTCTTTATCGATCACCATGAGCCATGTAGCATTATCAACATGGGCTCCATGGCCGGATCCATGCCTGTTTCAGGTGTTTTCGCTTACGGTGCCGCCAAGGCAGCTGTCCATAACCTCACTAAAAACCTGGCACGTGAGTGGGCGGAGCACGATATAAGGGTAAACACCCTGGTCCCTGGCTTTTTCCCTTCTGCCGAGGCATCCCAAAAAGGAGACGAAACGCGCGCACTGGAAATTCTTCGGCACACTCCCATGTCACGCTTTGGCACGGCTGATGAACTCACAGGGGCCACTCTCATGCTGGCATCTAATAAAGCCGGCTCATTCATCACCGGTACGGAAATCACAGTTGATGGCGGCTTTTCAGCCATGTCTATTTAGCTTGTTTTCAACACTCCGGGCCTCAGATTTTATCTTTTGATTGTCTACGTTCATATCCCCTTCTGTCATCGGATCTGCCCCTACTGCTCCTTTTACAAACACACCCCGGGAGACACTGATCAACAGGCCTTCATCCGCGCCATCATAACAGAGGCCAAGAGCTCGGTCCGTGAGTATGATCTTACAGAAATAGGCACACTCTATCTGGGTGGAGGAACTCCATCCATGCTTTCTCCTAACCACCTCAGCGAGCTCTTTACCGGCCTCCACGACGCACTTCCGTTGAGTGACACCCATATCACCCTCGAGGCAAACCCTGCTACCTTTGGGCCGAATAAAGCAAAGCTGTTCAAAGAGCTTGGAGTAAACCGCGTCTCTCTGGGGATTCAGTCTTTTGCAGCGCCTGTGCTCAAAACCCTGGGCAGGGAGCACAACCCGGATGAAGCATCGGAATCAGTGATCACCCTGCAGCAAGCAGAATTAGACGAGGTCAACATTGACCTCATGTTTTCCATACCCGGCCAAACGATGGGGCAATGGGAGCACACTCTTGAGTCAGCCATTGCTCTGAGCCCTGATCATATCTCCGCCTACAATCTCACTTACGAGGAGGACACGCCGTTTTTTGATCAGCTCCGCCATCACGAAGATCAGGATCTTAACGCGGATATGTTCACACTCGCAGACAGGAAGCTCAGTAGCGCTGGATTCCAACATTACGAAACCTCGAACTATGCACGCCCTGGCAAGCAATCACAACACAACCTTGCCTACTGGCATGGAGAGGATTATCTGGGACTTGGACCATCCGCAGTTTCTACCCTGGCATCAAATCGCTGGACCAATCTGGCAGATACCAGCCGCTACATTCATGCCATCACACAACTCGGACACGCCAAATCGGATCATGAAATCATCAATGATGAAGCCTTCCGAACCGAGCGCATTGCCCTGCTCCTGAGAACAGCAAAAGGACTCCCCGAGCAATATCTGTCTGACTCACCCACTGGCAGTGTCGAGCAACTCATATCCGATGATCTCGCGGAAATCAAAGACGGCCACCTCCGCTTGCTTAACAACGGCCCGATGCTTGTTGATTCCATCGCGGCCGAGCTGCTTTGAATGATCATACTTGGGCCTTGGCCTTGGCTTTGGACTTTCTCTCAAGCAAAGCAAAGACCATTCCCATCAAGCAGACGAGGGTGAGTAGTCCGTAAAAACCCCAGATAATACCAAGCCCATCGATGAATCCATAGGAATGAAGACCGGTGCCCAGCGCATTCACGTGCCACCATGAGAAGGCAACGATGTTGGCTCCAAAGACCACCGCTACATGCAGACCCCATTCACGCAGATAACCGGCCATGCGCGCGTGCAAAACAATCAGGCTCCATAACACGATCATGAGTGCTCCGTTTTCCTTGGGATCCCAGCCCCAGAATCTGCCCCAGGAATCATTCGCCCAGATGCCGCCCAATACCGTGCCTATCAGACTGAAAAACAGGGTGAAACAGACCATGCCATAGGCGATACGAGTCATCGCACGGCGGAAATTCTTATCTCCTTCGTCAATACCCAGAACACGCGCAAACAAGTAAATGGCAGATAAACCTGCCGCGGCAAGCCCGCCCATGTATCCGATGACCACGGTTACCACGTGGGTAGAGAGCCAGAAGTTCGACTTGAGCACCGCCACCAGGGGATCCATGTGATCCTTGGCATCACCAATCTCATAGCGGCGCGCCAGAAACATGCAGGCCATGCCCATGAATACAGCCAGACCAAGTGAAACAGCTCGTCGGGTGAGTAATTCAACGAGCAGCATGACCAGGACACCGGTGGCTCCAATGAACAAAATCGTATCATAAAGATTACCAATCGGAGAGCGCTCCATGATGATCGATCGGTGGGTAATGCCGGCAATCATGAGGGCAAGGGCTACTAGAGAGAGCAAGGCAGCCAACTTGTTGCAAAGCCTCCCGCCCCTACTTTGTGGCGCCAGCCAGCCGATCATCACAAAAACAAAAGCTACGATAAAGATCACAAGCGCGCGGTAAAAATAATTCCATTGTGTGTAGGATACTTCCGATCCCAGCTTGCTCACCGCTTGATCACCCATGCGTTGATGCACTGATTGCTTCCAGGCCTCCAGCTTAGGAGCGAAAGCCGCCTGACCTTCATCACGCAATGCAATGCACGCGTTCTCGATGAGCACCATATCCGCTACCAAGGCCTCGGCATGGCTTCGATCTCCACTGAAAACTTGCTCGAGTCTCTTACCGATAGGGACCCATTCCTTGTTGTCTTCGGCATAAGGGGGAAGCAAGTGAATGTCTTCTGAGGCACGTAGCATCCTCACCTCCAAATCCTTGATCAAACTCATAATACCCTCGGGGATCTGCTCTCCCGCGGGCTGTAATTCCTGGATGGCTTGGCGAAGCAAGGGGAAGGATTTGACCCAATAACTCATTCTCCGCATTTGTTCCTTGTCGATGGCAGGAGTGCCTTCTTGGATGTCAATATCCGCACGGGCAAAATCCATGTGGGACACCAAGCGCATCATTAGCCAGACTTTCTCACCCAGATCCACCGTGCCCCTTTGCTCACTGGTCATCTTGGCTTTTTCCGGCTGGTCTTCCCTGATCTTTTGAACCCTAGCCAGCAGAATGGGTGCGATGCTCTCAAGCTCAGCAAGACTGTAGCGGTCCCGGCGTCCCTTACCCTCAACAACGGCTCTGATGGCTTCGTTTTTAGTGGTATTGTCGATACCTGCCATGCGTTGCACCTCCTCAGGAAGATCACCGGTTGCCAGAGAGCTGATCAGCTCTGAATTATCCACCCGGAAAATAGGCAGTTGCTTGGCCAGCTCAGGCCGGAACAAGCAATCAAGCATGAACTCCTCAGGACCGATTCTGATGACTTCACTCTTCGCCTCAATCTTCATCCCGCGTGCACCATGGAGTTTCAACATGGTGAAACCAGACCATGTCGACAGTGGTTTGATGCGGCCACCGTCCTGAACTCCAATATCACTGGCAATGTCGACGACCTCCTTGTCCCAAGCCTCGTAGTCATCAACCACCCGTGGCTTATCTGAGGTCGTATTGAGCCTTAGTGTGTAGAGTCCATAAGAACCCAACAATAGCACAACGAGTATGAAGGCTATCCAGCGCCCCACTTTAGAGCGTCGCTTTGTATCATTTTCACTACTCATGCTTCAATAGGATCGGACTTCTTCCTGCCCTTGGACGATTTGGCAATGAATCCTCCAAGCTTCATTCCAAAGTGAATGGTCAGCCCGAGGATGGAAATGTAGAGACTATACTTCGGCCACTGGTCAGACGGATTTTTGACAATGGCAAAACCAGACATCGCTCGTTCTCCCCTGTCTTCCCACCTGGCTTGATAAAGTGTGTAGCCCTCGTAACGCATCGGCTCGTTCATGCGGATGCGGTATGCTTGCTCCGAACTATCCGCAATACGGGTGATGTCACTCTGGAATGAACTTGGCTTGGTGGTACCAGGATAATATTCACCCACGGATTTATCCAGACGTACTTGAAATGGCATGGGCCAGATTTCACGTATCAGTCTGAATCCATAAATCTTGCCTCCTATCGTAGCTGTCACCGCATTTGGGTCAGTGCCGTGAAGAACAAGTCGTGTGGCTTGAGTTTCCTCACCCTGACGATGAACCTCAATAAAGCATCCTGCCATGTTAAGCTCTTCCACGGGCTGAACCTCCATCATCTGAAGAGCGAAGCCATCCGCCTCGAGGACCTTGCCGATGTCAGCTTGATCTACCTCGACACGTGCGCTGTTTCTCATCCAATCCGATACCTTGATATTGAGCCCAAGGTCAGGAAGCTCAAACACCCGTGATTTGACTTTTTCAAGAGCTTTCAGATCCTCAGCTTGAACTACATAAGGAGGTGTTTTTTGCCCATCCACGATTTCGCTCACCTCAATGGTAAATTCGGTATAACTCTGGGCGTAGTCTGAGACCTCACCCTCATATACCGCCATGATACCCTCTTTCGAGTAGTGGTGGGAAACAAAGCCTGCTAACAGAAGGCTGACCATACTGAAGTGGGAAATGACCACGCCGATGTTTTTCCAGCCCTTGCGGATGCGAATGATTCCCCCGAGGAAGAGGTTCACAAATAATACAGCACTGACAAGATAGGCACCGGGCAATGGGATGAAAAGGGGTTTACCGTTAATTTGAGGTATCCAATCCAAATCCGGCACCACAAACCAGGCTTCGGCATCGTAATAGCGTTTCTGGACCTCGTAGAGACCTTTGGCCGGTTGTTCCAGAGTGCTTAGCCAAGTCAGGATCAGTAACAGCAGCAGGCAAGTGACCGCCAAACCGAATCCAGATAGAAACCGAAAGGTTTTAACAGCGAATGATGGTGTTGATGCTAGGGCCACGTTGCTATGCGTTCGTTGGAATGAGAAACCTCGATACTTTTACTTCGACTCCGCGTTTTCAATACGAAGGCTCTCACAGAATTGTATCAGCCTTTCTTGCTCAGCGGCAACTGCCTCAGCTCCCCCGATCATCTTAATCGTCAATAACCGATCACCCACACTCACAATCACGCCGGCAAGACCGGCGTTCTTGCGTGCCGGTCTTCCCATTGCCCCGCCAAAGTCTCCGGATGCGGTCAGCAGAACCCCCTCCCTGCCGAGGACCTTTACCTTGGGGAGATCATCCACGCCACTAAGCGCAGGCTTACCGAACTGGCCCAACCAGCGGTTGGCGGTGGGCAACAAACCACCACGGCTACGCCCCACGAACACCTCTCCATCTGTACCAAAGCGGTAGTTTAAAATCCGAAAATTCGTCCCCGGCAACTGACGCCATTCAGGGGGCATTACTGCCACAAGCGAGTCGTTGGCCTCATCTGCAACCGTCAGGATACGCTTTTGCGTGACGACAACCTTCTCTGACTTACGGCATGAGACCAAAAGGGGCACAACAAGAGCGCCAAGGCAAAGCAGCTTGAACATGATTGTCTTCACGTGCTTGCCATAACCCTGCATTGCACGGCGCGCAAGTGGAATCAGAGGCAAGATATGTGGGGCTCACGGCACGGGAAAATGTCCCGGTTGCTATGTTTTCCGGCGTTAAAGCCGCCTATTACAGCTCAAAAACCACCACAAGGCTCTCGATTTTACCCTGAAACTCTCTGCCTTGGATTTTGAGCCAAATTCGATCACTTATGGGCTGGAATATCAGGAGGATTCTGTCAAATCAACTCCATGACCTCGCGCGAACGCTTTCTCGCATCCATCCGCCGTGAACCCACTGACCGCACCCCCGTCTGGGTGATGCGTCAGGCAGGCCGTTATTTACCCGAATATCGCGCCCTCAAGGAAAAATACTCGTTTACCGAAATGGTCAAGTCCCCCGAGCTTGCCACTGAGGTAACCCTTCAACCCCTGAAACGCTTCCCTCTGGATGCCGCCATTATCTTCTCGGATATTCTCATTATCCCCGAAGCCCTTGGCCAACCCTATCACTTCCGTGAAGGTGGTGGTATTGGCATGGACTTCATCATCGACTCCATTGACAAAATCAATGCACTGGACGCCTCTGATATTGAGGAAAAACTTGCTTATCTTCCGGCAGCTCTGCGCATGACCCGTGAAGCCATCGGTGAGGACAAAACATTGCTGGGCTTCGGTGGCTCCCCCTGGACGCTCGCTGCCTACATGACCGAAGGCGGTTCCCTCAAGGACCTTGCGGCTCTCAAAACCCTCTACTACTCCGAGCCTGCTACTTTTGAGCTGTTGATGGAGAAAATCACCTCTGCTGTCATTGATCTCTTCAAAATGGAAATCGAGGCTGGCGCTGATGCCTTGCAGATTTTTGATTCCGCCGGTGCCTTCTGCCCCTCGTGCCACTACGAGGACATGTCTCTGAAATGGATCAAGCGCATCATCGATGCCCTGCCCGCGGATTTCCCTATCATCATTTTTGCCAAAGGCATGGCCCACCAGCGCGATGCCCTCGTCAATACGGGTGCCAGTGTTCTCAGCATTGATTGGACCATTGAGCTTGCCAGCTACTATGACGCTTTGCCGGATCATGTTGCCGTCCAAGGCAACCTCGACCCTCTGATCCTCTCCTCCACACCGGAAATCGTCAGGCAGGAAACGAGCCGCTTACTCCAGTCCATGCAGGGCCGGCACGGTCACGTTCTCAACCTTGGCCACGGTATTCTGCCTTCGGCCAAGCCTGAGAACATGCAAGTGCTGTGTGACACCATCGCTGAATTTTCCAGCTAGTGGTGCCCGGGCTCAGACCGGCATGATTTCGTTTCCCATGGAGGGTCAACTCCTCTATGATACAGGCATTGATAAATCTTTGATGATGTCTGATTCAACCGAGCCCCATACAAACAACCACAATCACCGCTGCCGCATTGTTCTCACAGGGGGGCCCGGAGGCGGTAAAACCACCGCTGCTGATCTCTTCCGCCGGGAAATCGGTGAGGAAGTGGTCATTGTGCCGGAAGCCGCCACCATGATGTTCACCGGTGGTTTCCCCCGCCACCAAGACAATGATTCCCTGCAAGCTGTGCAGCGCGCCATCTATCACGTTCAGAGAAATCTGGAGGACATCCAGGCGGCTCAATACCCTGAGCGTATTCTGCTCTGTGACCGTGGCACCATTGATGGTGCTGCTTATTGGCCGGGTGAGCCTGATGCTTTTTTTGAGCAGCAAGATAGTAGTCTCGAACGAGAGCTCTTACGCTACGACGGTGTGATATTCTTTGAAAGCGCTGCTGTCGGAGGTCTCGATATCGAGGGCGGAAACCCGGCACGTTACGAGTCGATTCAACAAGCGGCAGAGCTCGACAAGAGACTCTACCAGCTTTGGTC
>JBDQHQ010000055.1:0-11408 GCA_040264795.1 Akkermansiaceae bacterium
ATGCAACACTACTTAAACTGACTTCTCTTTTTCAGAGATTTCTGCCTTTTTCACCTCGTCGGAGTTGAGACACCGGGTGTTACCCTGACCACTGGAGTGAACTGCTTGCGGCTAGCGGCAACCACCTGGGGCTGACTCGGCTCGTGGGATGAAACGTCATTGGGCGAGACGCTCAGGCTGAGCAATTGAGAAACGGTGACGAACTGAAAACCTCGTTTCAGCAAACCATCCAGAGTTCCCGGCATGGCATCAACAGTTGGCTTGTGCAAATCATGAGCAAGAACAATGGATCCATTCCTTGTTTTATCAAGGATTCTTGATGTGACTACTGAGACTCCCGGCCTTTGCCAATCTTTGGGATCCACATCCCACATAATCGTGGGGTAGGCATATTCTTTGAAAATCCAAGTCCTTTGACTTTCCCGGAGGGCGCCATAGGGCGGGCGCATCGTGAGAGGTTCAACGCCACAGGCAGAAACGATGACATCACGAGTGCGGTCCATCTCCGTGCGAATCGATGCATTACTGAGCCCTGTCAAGTTACGGTGTGTCCAAGTGTGATTCCCAACTTCGTGTCCCTCAGCCACCATTCTTCTGACGATCTCCGGATACATATTTACACTTTTACCTATCACGTAAAACGTTGCCTTGATATTGCGCTCCCTCAGCATGTCGAGAAGCCTCGGAGTGTTTTGCGGATGCGGGCCATCATCAAAGGTCATCGCAATGTAGGGCTGAGTGGTTCGCACACGACGGTGAGTTACAGCAATGTCTGCAGGAAATGATTTTGGCAAATCGATGTCAGGGTTACGAAGACCCGAACCGAATAGTGAGGCGGAACGGTAACCGGAATTGTAATTGGTCTTTCTCGACTTGTCGTTAGCTGAGCAGGCAACAAGCATTAGCAATGCTGACATGGTCATGAGAAAAAAAGGATGTTTGGGAAAGATCATAGTTGGAGACGGGAGATGGAATCGAGGATGGAGAGAGATGTGAAAAAGTTAAGAAAACTAAACAAATGGGAGAATAAACCCCTAAAGTTCAGGAAGCACGGAACGGCAAACTACACCACAAACCCCCTGTTGGGAAGCCACTTATTTGGCAAGTTGCTCATTTTTCATGAAACCCCTCTAAAAGAGCTGCTCCTCATGACGAGGCTGTCATCACCGCAAGTAATCAGCTGGCATCATGTGGATATTTTCCACATTTCGCTATTGCAAAGTATTATGAGTCAGCGTAGTTACACGCCCGTTGCACAGCTTTCGCATATTTTCGAACAGCACAACTTAACAGCCCTATAGTGTAATTGGTAACACACCGGATTTTGATTCCGCATTTCCAGGTTCGAGTCCTGGTAGGGCTACTTTCTTTTTCTACCGCTGGTATCAGTGTTTCTGTGTGTAGCCCCCAACTATTCTGAGCGGCGCTTAGACCTTGAGATCCAATGCCCCGACCCAAGCATGACCTCTCCGTGTCCCTGCTTGTGAACTTGTGAGAACAATCACAGTCTCAAGGTAGTAAAAAATAGTCTTGGCATCTTGGGGCCTGAGAATAGATTTCCTGTGATATTGTTGGTGAATGGTAAATTCAAAACATTCCATTCATCAAACCCATCCTTAACCAGCCAAACCAAAACAACTCACCGCGCACCCATACATCATGGCAAAAATCGATCTCTATTTTGAAACGATGCTCGAGAACAAAGCATCCGACTTGCACCTCTCAACCGGCAACGCCCCCATCATCCGAATCAACGGCGAACTTGTGCGCCTTGACTCCCCGCCATTAGTGCACGAGGAACTATTGGCTATGCTAAGGGAAATGTGCCCTGAAGATAAGATGGCACACTTTGAGAAAACCGGAGATGTCGATTTTGGTTACGAGCTGCCAGGCAAGGCGCGATTCCGTGCTAACTTCTTCAACCAAAAAGATGGTGCAGCAGCTGTATTTCGAACGATTCCGTCCGAAGTACTCACCGCTGAGCAGCTAGGACTTCCCGGCATTTGTCAAAAATTCGCCAAACTCACCAAGGGATTGGTATTGGTGACAGGCCCTACAGGTTCCGGTAAATCAACTACCCTCGCGGCCATTATTGACTACGCCAACAAGATTCGCTCAGACCATATACTCACTGTTGAAGACCCGATCGAATTTGTTCACAAATCTGTCAAAGCACTCATTAACCACCGGGAAGTCGGCCTCCACACAGAGTCATTCGGCTCTGCTCTTCGTGGAGCATTGCGTGAAGACCCCGACGTTATTCTTGTTGGTGAGATGCGTGATCTGGAAACCATCACCTTGGCACTGGAGGCTGCCGCAACCGGTCACTTGGTCTTCGGCACACTGCACACGCCAAGTGCCGCCAAGACCATTGACCGGATCATTGATGTATTTCCCGCAAGTCAGCAAAACCAAATTCGGACCACCCTCTCTGAGTCCATCAAGGGCGTCATCGCGCAGAACCTCTTCAAGCGGGTCGATAAGCCCGGGCGGGTTGCCGCTCTCGAGATTCTCGTGGTCGACACCCCTATTGCTAACATGATCCGGGAAGAAAAAACCTACCAAATTCCCGGTATGATTGAGGTGGGGCAACGCAAGGGCAATGTTCCACTTGATGTTGCTATCATGAATCACTTGGAGGCAGGACGAATCAGTCCGGATGAGGCGTTTGAGAAATGTATTGATAAGAAGCGTTTCCTTCCATTTCTGACAAGAGAGCCCGAACCGTGGGAGCTTTAGGCGTATTTCATCAATGCTTCGGGTCAGGCGTGACGGACATCAGACTGCCACTCCTGCTGCTGCCTCTGCACACTTGATACCATCCAAGGCTGCAGAGATAATACCCCCGGCATAGCCAGCTCCTTCACCACATGGGTAGAGGTTTTTAATGTCCGGGTGCTGCAAGTCGCTTTGATTGCGTGGCACGCGCAATGGGCTGCTCGTGCGTGTCTCAAAACCTATTAGACCAGCTTCGTGAGTCACATACCCACGCATCCCCTTACCGAACTTCCTTAAGCCTGTCCGCATGCGCGAAACAATGAAATCAGGCATGATTTCATGCAGGGGTGATGAATTTAGTCCGGGGAAGTAGCTTGTGGCTGGCAAGTCTGAGGATATTTTACCCTCGAGAAAGTCTGTGACTCTCTGACCCGGGGCTTTCTGCTTTCCGCCCCCGTGTTCGGAGGCCGAGACTTCCATCGCTTTCTGGAAAGCAATGCCAGACAAGATGCCGTGTTCATGCTCGAAGTCTACTGTATCCTCTGGATCAACACTTACTACAAGTCCACTATTGGCATAGGCCGAATCACGGCGCGACAGGGACATACCATTAACCACTACCTCGTCGTTCTCAGTTGCGGATGGCACGATGAAACCACCGGGGCACATGCAAAAAGAATGCACCCCCCTACCTCCTATCTTACAAGCCAAGCGATAACTTGCTGCCGGAAGAATCCTAGGCCGCTCACGACCTCTTTGGTAATGATATTGTATACTGTCAATTAATGGTTGCGGGTGTTCGATTCTCACGCCTACTGCAAAAGTTTTTTTCTCCATGAGAATGCTTTCATCAGCTAACAAGTGGTAGATATCCCTGGCGCTATGGCCTGTGGCCAAAATAACGGAATCGCCCGTATACTCATCCCCATTGGCAGCAGCAACACCGGTGATTGTTTTGCCATCCGCAGATCTCAGTAATTTCACCACCTTGGTTTGGAAATGAATCTCCCCACCTGCTTCAAGAATGCTTGCGCGCATTGCCTTGACCACATTAGGCAGTAAGTTTGAGCCAATGTGAGGGTGCGCATCAACGAGGATTCTTTCAGGGGCACCGTGAGCTACAAAAGTCTCGTAAACATCACGCACAGGTCCACGTTTTGTGGCCCGGGTATAGAGCTTGCCATCTGAAAAAGTACCTGCACCACCCTCACCAAAACAATAATTGGAATCTTCAATTACCCTGCCCTCTCTTAATATAGGGGCCAAATCAAAACGACGTGCAGAGGCATCTTTACCGCGTTCAAGAATCACCGGTTTATAGCCTAACTCCAAGGCTCTCAAAGCCGCAAACATTCCTGCCGGGCCGCAGCCAATGATAATCATCTTTTTCTTCGATGAGGAAATATCCGGGTAAGCCGGCATATATTCAGGCTCGGAAGGCAATGCCATATCAATACCGACCTCAATCCTGAGTTGAACTTTGATATCTTTCTGTCTGGCATCAATGGAGTGCTTACGCAACCGCATGTCCTTGATCTGGCTTGGGTGCACACGGAGCTTGCGAGCCGCTTTTTTCCTCCACGCCTCTTGATCTTCAGATCGTTCGATCCCGAGAATGATATCCACTGTATCGATACGCTTCATGAGAGTGTGAACATGGGTCCTACTCGCCACTCAAGCAATCTCAAGTTTTGATCCATTCTCGTCAACGTTGACGAAGGTAACGCAAGTAGAAAAAATAATCTGTTCTTTATCACCACCTCCTCGACTCACTTGAACTTGATAGGAAACCGACGTTTGCCCTTGTTTTGCTTTTTTGCACTCAATCTCGAGAATCACTCCTTCCTCAACACCGTGCCTGAACTCAACGCGATCCATACCGACCGTCACAAAGCGGCTACTTGGATAATCAAGACTGGCAGCGATCCAGCATGCTTCATCGACCCAGCTGAGCATTTTCCCGCCAAACAAAAAACCATATTGGTTCAAGTCTCCGGGCATGACAAGGCGATGTGTTTTCATGGCTTGTTGATAGCTGCCAATTCAGGACTTGGACACTTCAATTCTCTTGAAACGAGAATTCCCACTCGGCGAGCTTGCACTTACACCATCAATTCCGGACAAAGTATTGTATGCAAGTCGACGGTAATAAGCATTGAGAGGCTTCAGCTTACGTGGCTTACCATCCTCAATAACATGATGGGCAAGTTCGCGAATGGACTCGAGTAACTTCTGCTCCTGATTGGCGCGGTAGTGATCACAATCCACCTTGACCCTTGGTGCCTCGGGGTAGTGTTTAGTCAAAATACGATTCGTTAAATACTGCAAGTCTTCCAGGCGGTCCCCGTGCTTACCAATCAGATGCGCCCCTTCATCGGTCCTGATATTGAGGCAAGGGCCGTCCTCCGCTTCCAGAACTTCGAGCTCTGTCTCAAAACCGAGCTTGCCGAGCATACTTCCAAGGATCTTTCCTGCTGCATCTACCTCATTCATGCACTACTGATAACCAGACAAGGGCCAAAGGTCAAATGCCACTTGTTCAATGATCACCTATCCCTGTGCCCGGGAATTCATGCCAAATTCCACTTGAAAATTGATAAATTTGCTAAAAAAATCCGAATTTGCATCGCTATTGACGTATGCAGGTCTAGATAAAGGTCATGATTGAAGTTAGCAATCTCAGCAAACATTTCGGCGCAAAAACCGTCGTCAACAAGCTCTCGTTCACCGTTCAAAAAGGAGAAGTCCTTGGTTTTCTTGGGCCAAATGGCGCAGGAAAATCAACAACCATGCGCATGGTTACCGGTTTTATCACTCCTAGCAAAGGAGATGTGACAATCTGCGGCACCTCTGTCATTGATCAGCCCAAGAAAGCAAAACGCCACATCGGCTATCTTCCCGAAGCCGCTCCGCTCTATGATGACATGACCGTTTTGGATTTTCTTAAATTCTGTGCCTCTATGCGACAGCTCCATGGGAAAACAGGACGTGACGCCATTTCCAATGTCATTGATACATGTTTTCTTGAGAATGTCGCACACCAATCCATCCATACCCTGTCCAAAGGATACCGTCACCGGACCTGTCTGGCCCAAGCACTTATACATGATCCCGATGTTCTCATTCTTGATGAACCCACGGACGGACTCGACCCCAATCAAAAACACGAAGTCAGACAACTCATCAAACGGCTTGGCGAAACCAAAGCCATTCTCTTTTCTACACATATCCTCGAAGAAGTGGATGCTACTTGCAACAGGGCTCTCATCATTGATCAGGGAAATATCGTTGCAGATGGCACGCCCTCAGAACTACGCAAACAATCAGGCACGGACTCCCTTCATGACCTCTTCCGTGACCTGACCACCAAAGAGACCGAACAAGTATAACTTAGCGAACCAATATCCAACACAGTCACTATGTTCACCATCTTCAAACGCGAGCTAAAAAGCTATTTCACGCAACCAACAGCTTACGCTGTTATTTGTATTTTTCTCTTCATGTCACTATTCCTCACATTTACCTTGGGGAATTTCATCAAGACAGGTGACGCTAATCTTGAGTGGTCATTTTTCTTCTGGCACCCATGGATTTACATGCTCCTGGCTCCGGCATTGGGCATGCGACTCTGGTCTGACGAGCACCGCAGTGGCACCATAGAACTTCTCGGCACTTTTCCAACCACCATTTGGTCAGCCATCGTTGCCAAATACTTGGCTGCTGCAGTGGTCTGGGCCATTGCGCTTGCCCTCACCTACCCGGTAGTTATTGCGGTAAACACCCTTGGAGACCCGGATAACCTCACTATTTTCTCCAGCTATATTGGCAGCTTTTTACTCTGCTGCACCTTTCTTGCCATCACTTGTCTCATCTCCGCTTTTACGAGTGATCAAGTCAGTTGCCTCATCATATCGTGTTCGATATGTGTCCTTCTAGTAGTCATTGGCTTTGACCATGTAGCAAGAGCTTTGGCGCAGTCGTTTACCGAGGCTACGACCAACGCCATTGTATCCACCGCGGTACTGGACCACTATCAACCCCTCCTGCGAGGTTCAGTAAGGATTCAGGATTTGGTTTATTTCTTCACGATTATCATCGCATGCCTCGTCAGCACGAGCGCCATCCTCAACGCCAAACGCGCTTGAATAACTCCTGTTGTTTTGACCACTCTCATTACTTCCTATCAAAAAAATGGCTAAGGCTAAAACTACTCATCCCGTCACCAGGGCAATACTCGGCATTACTGCCGTGATTCTCATCGTCATATTTTCCAACTGGCTGGTGGGCTCTACATCTCTGGGAAACCGCAATATTGATCTTACTGAGGACAAACGACACACCCTTACGGACGGAACCAAGGCGATCCTTAAGGAACTGGATTGTCCGGTCATCGTGCGCTACTACGCGACACGCAAAAGCGAAGCCATGCCAAGGCGCATCAAAACCTATATGCGCAAAGTCGATGACCTTTTAAATCAATACGCCAACCTTTCCGGTGGTAATGTGCGCATTGAAAACCTCGATCCACAGCCAGATACTGATGCTGAGGATTCAGCCAATCTCGATGGCATAAGCGGACAACGCATCAATGATGAAAATCTCTACTTTGGAATTTCCATCTCATGCTTGGACCAACAAACCAGCATCCCGTTTCTGGATCCAACGGAGGAAACGATGCTGGAGTATCAACTCTCAAGCTCCATTGCCAATGTCAGCAATTTCGAGAAAACCAAGCTAGGGCTCATGACCACGCTTCCGCTTCAGGGCTCTCCTGCGATGATGCCGGGCCAGCAGCCTCAGCCACCATGGATTATTTACCAACTTCTCCAACAGCGCTACGACCTGCAATACCTGGGCATGAGCCCAGAGAATCTCGATCCAGATGTTACACCTGTGATTTTGATGATTCACCCCGCGGGGATTACCAAGGAAACAGAATTCCTCATTGACCAATATCTGCTCAAGGGAGGCGTAATCATTGCTTGTCTGGATTCTTTTGCACTCACAGCACCTCAGGGAGATCCACGAATGGGAGGCATGGGTGGAGTGCCTGCTTCTTCCAGCCTGCCTTCCCTGCTGGATGCTTGGGGTGTTGGCATGGACAGCACATCGGTGATTGCTGACGGCAAATACGCCACCGATTTCGGCAACAACGAGCGCATGTACGCTCACTTGTCATTGAGCCCTGAAGCCATCACTTCCGAGGATGAAATAATCACCCGCGGATTTGAAAATCTCTACTTAGCACTTGCAGGCGGACTCACCATCAACGGCAACAGTGGCGTCTCAATTGAGACTCTGGTCAAATCGTCCAAAAACAATCTGCTTATCCCCGGGCGAAATGCCACCCGGCCAGATCCCGGTTTGTTTGCAAGAAGTCAGCCCAGCGGTAAACACTATGGCTTGGTCATGAGGCTCAAGGGGAAATTTAAAACAGCTTTTCCAGACGGAGACCCATCCAAGCAAGATTCCAACAAAGCTGATGACAACACACAATCTGACGCAAACGAGACAACCACTACGGCTCTATCCCAAGCTCTGAATGAAAGCACCGTCTATCTCATCTCCGACGTGGATTTTCTTTATGACCGCGCCTGTTTTCAGGAGATCGCTCAAAACTACGTGGCTGTTAATAACAATGCCGCCCTCCTTCAAAACATCCTTGATCAGTGCACGGGCTCCAAACATCTCATCGGATCAAGAAGCCGGGCAGCCACCATGCGTCCCTTCACCCTCGTCAAAGAAATGGAAACTAATTTCGAACAGGAAATGCGTGAGGATATTGAGAAATCGAGACTCGCCATGGAGAACATCGTAAGCCAGCTCCAGCAGCTTCAAACTCAAAAAAGCCAAGGCAAGGCACTGGTTCTATCCCCCGAACAAGAGGAAAAAATTCAGCAACTACAGGCAGAACAAGTCAAGCTCAGGCGAGAACTACGCGACAAACAAAAAGGTCTTCAGGCACGAAAAGACCAACTCTATTCCAAGATACGCTGGATGACCGTGGCCATTACACCAGCCTTTGTTGCGCTCGTAGGCATTTGCGTCTGGACGATTAGACGCCGCAAGACCCGCGCGATCTGATGCCTTAACCTCGCTTCCTTCATCTTTAAATTATCCAATCATGAAATCACAAACCGTCATCATTCTGTGGATTGTTGCGCTCACACTGGGCATGGCTGCCTCCATCGTTAGATTCGGCAAAGTCGAGGATAACTCAACCCGCACCAAGCTCTCTCCCGGCGATCGTCTTGTCAGTGATTTGCCGATACGAAATGTTTCCAAGGTTACCTTGCGAAAAGGCAATGAGACTACAACCTTAGTTAAGCTTGATCAGGAAACATGGGGCATCAGAGAACGTGCCAACTACCCGGTCAATTATGAGTTGCTTCGCAATCTACTCGGCGCCCTTGGTGAGATTCAAGTCACCCAGGGCTATCCTTGCGAGGAAAGCCAACATGAGCGCTTTGGCCTTACCTCTAGTTCAGGCAATAACGATTTAGCAGATCAAGCTACTCTTATCACCATCATGACCGGCGATGAGTCTGCCATCGAAGAGGTTTATCTGGGAAACTACACGGGCACTACCCGGAATGCTGGCCGCTTCATTCGTGTTGGCAGCGATCAAAGCGGAGTCTATATCGTAAATGAAACCTTCCCCGGTGTGACCGCACTACCCAAAGATTGGCTCAACAAGGATTTCCTGCAAATTGATCAAATTGAATCCATTGAGGTTTCCGCTCCCGCGGACTCGGAATTTAAAACATGGAAGCTCATCCGAGAGTCTAAAGCTGATGGCAGCCCCAATCCAAAAGGTCAGTTCATCTTGGCGGATCTAGGGAAAAATGAAGTGATGGAGCTGACTTCCACGGGCCGGTTTCGCAATCTACTGAGCTACTCCAACTTTCAGGATGTCATGAGTATTGAGCAAGCCTCAGCCAGCTCCGGGCAAGACCCCAGGCTCATGCGTCATGCCCTCATCACTACCTACGATGGTCTCACCTACCATCTGGATTTTGAGCCCGCAAAAAAACAGGTGAAGTCTGTCAATGAGGACAGCCGCCTACCCCCCGCCCCACCCGGCTATTTACTGAGCATTAATGTCGATGCCCGCGCAGATTCGACAGAACCAGCCAAGGTCTCGGCTTTGGAACAAAAACTCGCTCAGGCAAAACTCTTCACAGGTCGTGCCTATCTTGTGAATGAGACCATTGTCTCACCCCTACTTAAAAAACGCTCTGAGTTCGTCAAAGACACCGCGACACCGGGAAATTAAGCATGCTCCCCGATACCGGGAGCCGCACTTGCTCTCATGGGTCAAATATTGCCTTTGTCATGAATTCTTGAATTACCCTCGCATTGCTCTTGCCCAAATGGCGCCAGCTCCTAGTATGCGGCTTTTCCACCATGAACCGCGTTTTTGTCGAGAAGCAAACCGAATTCAACACCCAAGCACGTGAACTACTTCACGACCTCAGGGACAACCTCAATATCCACCATCTCGAAGGCGTGCGCGTTATCCAACGCTACGATGTTGACGGGCTGAGCCCAGAGGAATTTGCAGAAGCAGCACGCTTGATCCTCTCCGAGCCAGAGGTGGATACAGCATCAGATCAAATCACTCTGCGTGATGATGAAATGGCATTCGCTGTAGAATACCTTCCGGGCCAATACGACCAACGTGCAGATTCTGCCGCCCAGTGCGTTCAAATCCTGACTCAGGGCGGTAGGCCCTTGATTGCTTCCGCACATGTTATCGTATTACAAGGCCAGCTTTCTGCAGAGGAACTTTCCCAAGTTAAAGCATACACGATTAATGCTGTTGATTCGCGTGAGGCGAACATGGAAATTCCTACAACACTCGAAATTTCTGCAGAAAAGCCAGGGGATGTGGAAATACTCGATGGTTTCATCACCGCAAGTCAGGATGAACTTGATACCAGGCGGGATCAACTTGGGCTCGCCATGTCTGCCCAGGATTTGGCCTTCACCCAAACTTATTTTCGGGACGAAGAGCAACGTGACCCTACCATCACGGAGATCAAAATGCTCGACACTTATTGGTCAGACCACTGCCGCCATACAACCTTTGCGACTAAAATCGAATCTGTTGAGTTTGAACAAGAGGATGCAATAGCTGAAACCTACAAGCAGTACAAAGTCACCCGTGACTCGGTTTATGGCCCCGATACGGAGCGCCCTGAAACCCTCATGGACATTGCCCTCATCGCCATGAAGGAACTGCGTAAAACCGGCGAGCTCGACAATGTCGAAGTTTCAGAAGAAATCAACGCTGCCTCGATCGTGGTGCCCGTGGATGTGAATGGCACCAACGAGGATTGGCTGGTAATGTTCAAAAATGAAACTCACAATCACCCCACCGAGATCGAGCCATTTGGCGGGGCTGCCACCTGCCTTGGCGGCTGCATACGTGACCCCCTCTCCGGCCGCTCTTACGTATACCAGGCAATGCGCGTTACAGGCGCAGCTGATCCCCGCACACCATTTTCAGATACCCTGCCAGGCAAGCTCCCACAACGTAAGATATGCCGGGAAGCTGCTCATGGTTACTCATCCTACGGAAACCAAATCGGTCTGGCAACCGGACAGGTTTCCGAAGTCTACCACCCCAATTATGTGGCCAAAAGGATGGAAATAGGGGCTGTTGTTGCAGCGGCACCAAAGGAAAA
>JBDQHQ010000056.1:0-11391 GCA_040264795.1 Akkermansiaceae bacterium
GACGACGAAATCAGAATCAAGAGATTTGGTTTTGAGGGGGCGGTTTTCTGCAGCGGGCTCGATGATCATTGCTTTTTAGTGAGGCGACAGGCGGGTTACTTCTCTCGTAACCACGTCCCTTTGTTGGTTTTGAAATCCTTGGTGATGGTGAACTGATCGCGCTCTTGCCCGAGAACATCGTAGGCCACAAAGTTGAGTGTGTTATTCTCCACAGTAATGACTTGGAAGAACTGGACTGAGTTGGTGCGCTTGTCGGGCTGATAGCCGTCTTTGTGGTAACGCTCCATGTCTTTGGGGTCGGCAGCATATTGCTTGGGCCCACTGACAGAGGTGACATAAACCGCCCCGAGATCGCCTTCCTCTCCTGTATCGGCATCAATGTGGCGCACGTGCCCGCGGGCGTAACTGTGGTCGTGGCCGTTGAGGACGAGGTCGACACCATATTGGTCAAGCAGGGGTTTCCACTGCTCACGCCCATACTTGAAATCCCGCTTCACTACTGGGGAGAAAATGGAGTGGTGGCAGGTGACGATTTTCCACTTGGCAGTGCAGTTTTTAAGCTGGCGTTCGAGGTAATCACGTTGCTCGCCGAGCTCCCAGTTCGAGTCGAGCACGATGATGCGGATGTCCTGGTAGTCGACGGTGTAAGCAGTCTCATGGAGTTCTTCGGGCAGGTCTTTTTCGACCGGAAGCGTGAATTGAGGGCGCCATTGGATGGCGAGTTTGCGCTCTCCTCCCAAGGGCATGTATTCGTGATTTCCCGCTGCTGGGATAGAGGTCCATTGGCGGTGAATGAAGCCTCCGGCCTTAAACCACGCCGCCCACTCTTGATCGCGGTGGGCCTGGTCAACAAGGTCGCCTGCGTGGATGGCAAAGTCTGCATCGGGAGCCGTTTGGTAGGCCATGCGAATCAGGCGTGACCAGTGCGAGAGGATGTTGTTCTGAGCGTCACCAAAGTAAACAAACTTGGTTTTGCTGTATGCAGCTTTGGCAGTGCGGAAGTGAAGCCACTCGGAAAAATCATTCTTACCGGAACCGACACGATAGGCATAGAGGGTGTCTGGCTGGAGGTTTTCAAAGTGAACACTGTGGTAGTGCACGGTGAGTGAAGCATTTTTTTTGTCCACGCCGATATCGAAGGGCTCCATTTGCGCTTTTACAGTGAGCGCCTCCCCGGCAAAATCCGAGTTTACTCCGGCAACGGCGATTTGGGCAACAGCCTGGGGAACAGTGTTGTCCGTGCGCCAGGTCACGGCCCGGCTGGTGGCAGGATCCCCAAGGAAGGTGAGGATGATGCGGTCAGGGTCCTTGCTGGGGATTTCCCAGTGGTGAAGGCCATTGTGTTCTTCGTGGGCGAACACAGATGAGAAGGCTGATGCTAAGGCAAAGAGCAGGAACAGTGCGGTTGTATGAAATCTGGACATCAATGCGTTACGTTACAGGTTGGCTTTGTTATCAGCAATTATGAGGAATGTGATGATTTACTACGTGTAAGGTAGAAAATAGTAGCGGAGATCAGGCAGAGAATGGCACCGAAGGCGGCCAGTATGCCGTGTGAGCCCTCGTTGGCGAGAATCAGGCAAAACATCATCACTCCACAGATGGCGAGGCATACGGCAACCACCTTGGCGGCAATCGGGTTGGATTGGGTGGGGTGTGCTTCGGCTTGGTCGGTGACCTGTGCTTCGAGTGCTTGCAGGTTTTTCCAGCCGGGGTTTTCTCCTTTGCTGGTGAGCTCAAGTAGCGTGAGGATGGCGACCGGGTAGATGACACCGAGCAGGGTTTTGAGGAAGTTGCCGTTGGCGACCACCCAGCTGTTGAGTGCTTCCAAGTGACTCAGGAAACCATCCGCGCCAAAGCCGAAGCGAACCAGCAGACCGAGGCCAAAGCCACTGAGTCCTGTGACCCAGACGGCGCGGCCGCCGATTTTCCGGCTGAAGATGCCCCACAGGGCAGGAGCGAGCAGGGGAACGACCATGAGCTCGGTAATGCTGATAATGAGGTCCTTGACCTGGCCCCATTTTTCAATCTCCAGGGCGATGATCACCAGCAAGGCACCGAGCAGGATGGTGAAGAAGCGGCCGGCCTTGAGCAGGGACTTCGGGTTGGTGGCCTTTGCCAGTGGCTTGTAGATGTCGTTGGTGAGTACGCCAGAGAACACATTAAGCTGGGAGCTGACCATGCTGGCGGTAGCGGAGAACATGGCAGCGAGCATCAGGCCGACCATGCCGACGGGCAGCACGGACTTGCAGGCCAGAATATAGGCTTGCTCGGCATCGACCTCTGGGTTGGTGATGCGGTAGATCATGGGTGGTAGCAGCCAGAGTAGTGGGCTAAACAGATAGAGGGCACCAAAGAGGTAGGTGCTCTTGCGCGCGTCTTTCTGGGTCGGCACGCAGAGGTAGCGCTGCACAAAGGCCCACTCCGCCCCGATCATAAAGAAGTGGATCGCCGCCCAGCCGGCGAGGAAGAAGACGGTGTATTTTTCTTCCTTGATCAGATCAAAGAATCCCTCGGGAGCTTGCTCGATAAAACCTCCAACACCACCGACCTGATGCAGAGCGAGTGGCACAACAAAGAGCACGGCGAGGTTGAGGATGATGAACTGGAGCACGTCGGTCATCAGCACGGCCCAGAGGCCGCCGATCATGGTATAGAGCACGACGATCGAGCCGAAGATGAGAATGGCGTAGCGTAGTGAGAGATTGCCGGTCTCAGGGTCACGCAGTGGGTTACCCTCGCCGAGTGGCATCAGCGCAACGAGGATTTTGGCAAGCGCATAGAGGGCGGCGGCAGTACCAATGACGCGCAACACCATCATCGACCAGGTGTAGAAGTGCAGGGCGCCAGTACCAAAGCGGATGCGGATGTATTCGGCAGGCGTTTCTACCCCCATCGCCTTCCAGCGGCTAGCGACAAAGTAGCCGGCGAGCAGGGCAGCCACTCCATACATCAGGTTGATCATCACGGCGACCATGCCGACATCAAAGGCGATGCTGCCCCAGACGACGAAGGTGTTCGCGGAGAACATGGTCATGAAAGCACTCAGACCACTGGTCCACCACGGCGAAGTGCCGCCGGCACTGAACATGTCCGAGGCGTTCTTGACCAGCTTGCCTAGGAACACACCCAGGAATGCCGTGCCTAGCAGGTAGAAGATGAGGACGATCCAGTCAGTGGTGGGCATTGTGAGATGGTGGGAGGTTATTTCACCAGGTAGTGGTGGCCGGGAAGGATATCGAAGGACAGCGCTTGGGTCTTTTCATCGATACGGAACGCAACCGCTTTGCCCGTGCTGGTGTCCATGACTTGGGTATTGCCGCTGTTTTCTGACCAGCCGATCCGGCTGATGGTAGTGCCGTCTGGGTGATGGATGATGTGGCTCTTACGGGTTTGATCGGTGGGGTAAAGGTGCGCTGTTAGGTGGGCGTCATCCGTATCGGGTAGTGAGCGGGTGACCAGTATTCCTTTGCCGCCGATGAAGCAGGGAGTCTTGGTCACTGGTAATACGAAGTCTGTGAGGAGCTTGGGCCCGATATGCTTGTCACCTGTATCATAATCAAACCAGACGCCCTCGGGGAGATAGAGATCCATTTTGCCTGAGCCGTGATTTTTAAGCAGTGGCGCGCAGAGCAGGGAGTCTCCGATCATCCACTGGAAGTTGGGGGCTGCCGTAGCTTGCTCATCATCGGGGTAGGCGATGCCAAGAGGGGTCATGGTATACGGGTAGCCGCTGAGGTAGGACTTCATGGCGGCGTCGTAGAGGGAGGGAACAATACGGTAGTGGAAGTCAAAGGGCTTTTTGAAGATGGCTTGTTGTTTCTCAGTCCAGTGAGATGAAGTTTCTCCAACAGCCAGCCCCGCGGTGAGGGAGAGTAGCCACGCGTGGCGCACGACAAGCTCTGAGTAGTTCTTCATTTTCTTAAATCCAACGGTGTCCGAGTAGGCGTTGGGCGCTCCGCAGGCGGCGTTCTGAAGGTAGTTGATGGGAATGCGTCGGCTGAGTTCATTGACATGAGTATCGTTGATGCGCAGCAGGGTGCCCGGTGAGGTGAAGCTGCCGCAGCGTGCCATGACCAAGGCATCGTTTTTGGTGATGTTGGCTATGTTGGCGATAGGGTGGTTGAATACATCAAGTTGTGTGCTGCCCAAATGCATCATGGTGTCCTCCTTGATGCCGTCGACTTGCCATTGCTGATAAAGATCGGCATACCACTTGGAGGCTTTGGGATTATTGCCATCAAGCAGGTAGCAGGGCACGATGGGGAAACAGCCGGAATGTCTTTTCCAAAGTTCGCCGTCGAGGTTTTTGAGGAAGTAGCCTTTGTCGAGAGCTTGCTGCGAAGTGGGGTTGCCCTTGAAGGTGTCGACCACCATGTTCTGGTCACGTTCTTTGGTGACGGGCTTGAAGGGACCACCCGGAGGCACGAAGTTAGTGCGCAGACCAATCATCCACTTGACATCACGCTGGTGGAGTTTTGCTTTGAACTCCATGGCATCTGGAAACTTCTTTCCCCATTTACCAAAGCTGGTGGTGGTGCCGCCGTCCTCCCAGAAGCCGGAACCACTAACCGCCCAACGGATTGGAAAACCGTTTTCCTGAAAGCTGGTGATGGACTCCAGCATGGTCTTGGAATTCGTCTGCCAGCCGAGGGCCGCCCAGGATTCCCAGCCGAGTTCAAAAAGGCGGAACTTGGGTTTGATGATGGGGTAGCCTTTCGCACGTAGTAGCTTTTGGTAGCTAGCATAGATGTCTTCCATGCTGCCGGTGAAGTAATGGAAGGTGGCGGGACCTGCTGCTGTGACGGTGGTTTTGAAGTTGCTTTTGCTGAGGTTCACCGAGCGGGCGAGGCCGTCAAAAGTGACACTGGCGAAGTTGTTCTGTGGGAAGATGACAAAGGAGCTCAGCCAGCGGTGCTTGCCGCCATCGTGTCTTAGTTTGTAGGCGGTTTCCTCTTCATTGACGAGGTTGAGGGTCTGGTTCCAGCCGCCAGTGTCCCCAAGACCATAGGCAACGGGCATGCCGCCGAGCTGGAGGGCGATCTGGTGCGGCTTGTTGACTGGGGGCGTTTTCTCAGGGATGATGGTGATGGCGATGTGGCCATCTTGGTGGGCGAGCTTGAGTTGGGCCTGCTCTCCTTTTTTTGAAGTGAGAAGAAAGGTGGAACCATCGATTTGTCGGTTGACACTCAGCGCGGAGCCGTTGAGGGATGCTCCGGCACCTGTGTGGGCAGGAGCGATGACCTTGCCTTCCTGATCGAGGAAGGAAAAACGAAAGTTATTTTCCTCTACCTGAAGTTGGGTTTTTCCCAGAGGCATGGGAGAGAGCGGGGCAGCGACCAGGCAAATTGAGCTCAGCAGCAAACAAGTCATGCTGAGCATGCGCATGCATTGCGGAGTTTGAGCCAAAAAGTGTCGGAACATGAGACTCTCCACAATACGTGGACAGCCTCAAAGGTATATCAGATTTTTACGACGCAAAACAAGACTTTTGCGACACTGAGGGAGCTCATCCCTAGAGGATGCCGCGTGCCTTGAGGTTGTTGAGCCGGTGCGCTACGTCAGCAAGGCCGTCGATGACCACTTCACTGTAGCTGCGGCCATCTGTGGTATCAACGCCGTGCCCTTCGATATTTTCCCTGAGGCCCTCAAGGGCATCATCATCATGGTGGAAGAGCTCGACAAAGACGTGGGTGAGCTGCCCGGTTTTGGCGGCAGAAGTGAGAAGTGCACCGATCCAGCCGTCATCCGTGGAGAGACATCCACGCGTGGTTTTGGCTGAGGCGTGGAAAAAGCCCATTTCGCCGGCAGCCGCCAAACTCGCGATGGCGTCTTCGTTTTGCGGAATGGTGAGGCCGGAGTCGCCACAGTGGGCGGCGTCGATCATGAGCTGAAAGCATTTGCTGCCGGTGAGCTGGTTGGCGCGCTCAATGACTTTCCATGCCTTGGGAATGGTGGTGAAAGTGCTGAACTCAATGCCACGGAGAAACTCGAGGTGCCAGTGCTTGATACAGCTGCCTGCAATATCGCACTCGTTGTATACCCGGGCGTGGGTAGCGGCAAGCTGCTCAACGGCAGTATCGTAGTCGGCACCCTCCTTGGCCGGGGCACCACTCATCCACTCTTCAAACGAGGTCGAGGAGACATGGGCAATGTTGTATTTCTTGGCCGTTGCAATGCCGGCACTGAGGATCTCCACCACTTTGTCCTGATCAGCGGGGTTGAGCGGGTCAGCTCCACCCACCATCATGATGATGTGGATTTCAAGACCCAGGTCACGAAGGGCGGACATCATTTCATCCGTGTCTGCTTCATCCACTCCGGGGAAGGTGGAGATTTGAACAGCGCCAATCTGAACAGGAGATGCCTCGCAGAGGCGCTCCATCTCCGCGGTAACGATGAGTTTGCCGTCTTCATCGCGTGGAAGTTTGCCGTCATCATCGGGTAGCAGACCGCCAACGAATTTGACGTGGGTGGGAACTACGCCGAGGGCGACATCAGATTGAAGAGTAATGGTTGAGGTCATACTTTGAATGAATGGTTGGAGAATGAAATGAGCGGATTTAAATTAGGGTAGAGATTGCCATGAAGTCAATGAGTAGCAGCCCTGTTGAAATGATTTGTCGATACGATCTAAGGTCTGTTCGGGTTGCCAATTTGTCGAAGCAGTTGCATGGCAGGCTGGTAGTTGCGGTCAATGCCGAGGCAGTCACGACAGGCTTCAAAGGCCTCCATTTTATCACCTTTACGCAGGTGAATAGTAGCCCTTGCGTAGGGGTATGCTACTTCCTGAGGATTGATTTGTTGAGCGATGCGAAGAGAACGAATAGCCTCGTCTAGTTTGTTCTGCCCGGCGAGAAGCAGGCCGAGATTGTAGTGAGCACGTTCATGACGGGGAGCCGTCTCGATCACCTTACGCAACATGGTTTCGGTTTTGTCTGTTTGCCCAAGTTCCGCGTGGGTGAGTGCTTGCAAGTAGAGATAGCGTGGGTTGGCAGGGTCGAGTTTCTCCGCACTCTTGAGCTGTACGAGGGCATCTGCCGGCTTGCCCATCTGACCTAACAGGATGGCATAGTACTCGAAGGCACTGGCAGAAGTCTGATCAAGGGCCATGGCTTTCTTAACCCACTTCTCGGCTTCCTGTAGCCTGCCAGCCTCTGACTCGAGCTGGGCCATGCGCATGGCCCCTGTCGGTTGGTCTGCTGTGTATGTGATGGTTTCCTTAAGTTCTTTGAGGATTTCAGAGCGCTCGGAGAGGCGAGTGCGCCAAGCCCAGGCCGCGGCCATGCGTACTTCTTTGACGGGATCTTGTAGCATGGGCTCGAGCCAAGGGCCATTGTCGGTGCTGAATTCAAGAATACGGCAAGCGGAAGCACGGACGATGGATTCCTTGTTGCGGACCGCTTCACGGGCGATGTTTTGCACACGCGGGTCTGTGGCGAAGGCTTGCATGATTTGGATCAAGGATGCTTGCCAATAGGGGTTGGGCTCTTGAGCGTAAGCTTTGAGCATCGGATCCAGGCTGTTTGGGTCTCCACTGTAGACTCCACCGATGGCACGAGTGCGGGCACGTTGGCGTTTGCGCTCTGGTGTGTGGAGTTTTTCCCCATACCAGGTATTGGTCCACTTGATCGCCCAGTCGGTGTCCTTGTCCTCATGGCACTTGTTACAAGCGTTAGGAATGTTCAACTCTTTGGTTAGCTGGGGATCAGGAACGTGAAAGCCGTGATCACGGCGATGGTCGCGCCCCATGTAGGTGGTCTCGGTCATGTGGCAGTCCACGCAGGAGTGCCCGGAACCTACATCGTTATGCTTGCCCACGCCAAAGTGGTGGCTGTGGCTGACCGGATCAATGATCTTAGCACCACTGATACGTCCGTTGGAGCCGCCCGAATGGCAAGACATACAGAGTGCATTGTTGGTCAGTGGCAGCTTGAGTTGGTTGCTGTGAGGGTCGTGGCAGTCGGAGCAGCGCACGCCCTTGTGCCCCATGTTACTGGTGCGCAGTGAAGTCCAGACGTAGTCCTCATCAAGGATTTGCCCGTCTGCATAAAAGAGATTGGGCTGAGTCGGAAGCTGGAGCTGGAAGTGGTCACCGAATTTGTCGCCCACATGGAAGTCATCATCCATGGCAGCACGGCGGCTGTGGCAGGTGGCGCAGTTTTCAAAGACACGATCAGGGTGGTTTTTTTTCATTTCCCGATGAGCCGGGATGTCGATCAGGCAGCCGGATTTTTCGTCTGCTTTCTCGGCGATGTTGCCATGGCACTGAGTGCAGCCAACTCCCATTTCCTTCCACTGGCTGTTGTAGGTGTCGGTCTTAACGTCGTAGTTTTTGCGGTAGTCGGTCATGTGGCACCAGGCGCACTGGGTGTTCCAGGTCATGCCGCGGCCGGTCCAGTGACCCCAGTCCGCCTCGGTGCGCTGGTCGCCACTGAAGACATCAAACCATTCCTTCTCTGCGGGGTCCCAGGCGGCACTGGGTGTTTGCCAGCGGCCACCACTGGCAGAGACGAGATACTGAACAAGAGGGTCAATGCCGATTGCCATGCCAACATCATGATCTTTGTCGTTGGCAGTGACGGTGAGTTTCTCGCCCTCCTTGGTAAAATGCCATTTCTCAACACCGTGGTACTTTTTGCCGGAGAAAGGTTGGCCATCCAGAGCAAGGCTTAAAAGCCGGTTGGCCTGGCCGTGATGAGATTTTTGCCAATGATGGTGGATGTCTTTGTGGCATTCCTGACAGCGTTGTGAGATGGCATTTTGACCGGGTTGTTTGGCAAGGCTGGCGTGAAGCTCCGCGTGTGCGTTACTCTCGCCACCTGTCTGTATATTTGATGTCTCGGACTTATCAGTGATATCATCAGCACTATCTACCTCACGCTTGCCACATGCACAGACTGTAAAGGCAAGCAGCAGGCTTATGAAAAATCGATGGTTGGTCAGGGTCACGTGAAAATACGGTGGCTCTCTCTGATGACTAAGGCTAGTGGAATTTTACCTCCTGAAAGAAAATTTGGCTGGCATTAAAAAGTGCGTGGATGGAAATGGGGGCCCATAAGGAGCCGCTGAGTTCATAGGATAGTGCCAGAATGATAGCGAGGAAAAGCAGCGGGATGAGTGCAGTAATGTTGAAATGTACTACGGCAAACAACAGAGAGGAAAGCAATGTTGCAAAAAAGCGACTCGAGAAGCGTTTGGTCGTGGTATAAATATATCCTCGAAAAACAATTTCCTCTGCCACTGGTGCCACGATGATAGCACTGATGGCAATCATGATGCGGATGGTGACTGCATTTGCCTCTTGGTAAGTTCTTACGGTTTCCTGAAGTTTGACATCATCTCCAAAATGGTCCTCAAGCCATGCGCTGTAGCCATGATATTCAATACCGAAGAGGAACATGTAGGCGATAATCACACCCGCCGGGGTGACCACCCAGAGGTAGCGCGCGTGTTTCCAATTAAGTCCAAGGAATTTGACGAGGCCAATACCTCTTGCTCGCAGAAGTACGGCGACGACCAACGGTGGCACAAGCTGGACAATGATACCTACGGCCAGGATCAGGGGGGTGATGTTTACCTCAACTCGATTCCCGTTTTCATCAAGATTGGAGGGACCGCCAAGATATTCCAGCAGAAATACAGCATAGATCGAAAAGAAGATCGACAAGCCAAGCAGGTCGAAAACATTGAGCTCGTCCGTGCGGACCAGTCCCTTTTTATGCCACTTCAACGAGGGGTCTTTTCGATGAGCGTAAAGGGAGAGGGGTAAAACGGTTGCCATCAGCGCCAGACATAAAAAATATCCGTAGATGAAGATGGAGTCTGCTGTGATGGGGATGTCAATAGGCATAGGGTGAAATGCAAGTGTAGGGGAAGAACTTGAAGTTTGAAGTTTGAAGTTCAGGAGATTCAGTGTGTGATCAGGGCATGTCAAATCCTAATCAGTGGACAAGCAAAAAGCTCATTGATGCTGCCGCCGAGCTGGTGAGTTCACTCAAGCCTCTTCATTTTCAGGAACCTGTAAGCCACGTTTATTTGTCTACAGAGTATACATGGGACAGGCACTGTGACTATCTCTCCCGATACGGCGCAGGCTCCAAAAAGGTCATCATGCTGGGAATGAATCCCGGGCCTTGGGGTATGGCGCAGACAGGAGTTCCATTTGGAGAGATCCCTGCAGTGCGTGACTGGATGGGGATTTCCGGACCTGTGGCCAAGCCTGATAATGAGCACCCCAAGCGTCCTATCGAGGGTTTTGATTGCACCCGTTCTGAGGTGAGTGGCCGACGTCTTTGGAGTCTTTGTGCAGAAAAATTTCCTAAGGCTGACGATTTTTTCAGGGATCATTTTGTTACTAACTATTGCCCATTGGTTTGGATGGGAGAAACAGGTAAAAATATTACGCCGGATAAACTTCCCAAAGCAGAAATGGAGCCAGTGGAAAAGGCATGCCGCAAACATCTTGCCGCTGTGATCGCTGCTCTGAACCCTGAATGGTTGATCGGCGTAGGTGCCTATGCTGAGAAGAAACTCACTGAGACGGTGAAGGAATATTTCCCGGGAAAAACTTATCAAATAGGTAAAATACTGCATCCATCACCGGCCTCTCCCGTGGCTAACCGCGGTTGGGAACCACAAGCTGAGCGCCAGCTTAAAGAACTTGGAGTATGGAGCTAATACTCCACTTGGCAGTTTTTAACCCTGGGTTTCCTTGATGTAGTCACCCACCCATTCAATGCCATAGTGGCCGTTGACGAAATCCGGGTGGTTCATGATTTCAAGTTGAAATGGTATGGTGGTTTTAATTCCCTCAATCTTGAATTCTGAGAGAGCACGTTTCATACGCTGAATAGCGATTTCACGGGATGAGGCCGTGACGATGAGCTTTGCAATCATGGAGTCATAATGTGGGGGCACACTATAACCGGAGTAGACGTGGGTATCAACGCGCACGCCTTTGCCTCCTGGGGTATACCAGAGCGTGATCGTGCCGGGGCTGGGAGCGAAATTGTTGTAGGGGTCCTCAGCATTGATCCTGCACTCGATCGAATGCCCTCTGGGGTTGGTATTGAGAACATGATCAGAGAGAGATTCTCCAGCGGCCACACGAATTTGCTCTTTAATGAGCTCACAGCCCATGACCTCTTCGGTAACGGGGTGCTCTACCTGAATACGGGTGTTCATCTCCATGAAGTAGAAGTTCTCTGCCTTCTCATCTACCAGATATTCGATAGTTCCTGCGTTCTCGTAGCTGATGGCGGAGATGAGTTTGACTGATGCCTCCGCCATTCGTTTGCGGAGCTTGTCAGAAATCAGCGGTGAGGGGCACTCCTCGATGATCTTCTGGTTGCGGCGCTGCATGGAGCAATCACGCTCACCAAGCTGAAC
>JBDQHQ010000057.1:0-11360 GCA_040264795.1 Akkermansiaceae bacterium
CCCCTATTGGAAATAGGGCTGACATTACACTCCGAGCCCTTGATGTTTTAAAAAACGCAGACCTCATCGCTTGTGAGGACACCCGCCACTCTCGCCCCCTCCTCAAGCACTTTGAAATTGACCGCCCATTGGTGTCTCTCCATGACCACAACGAGGCAGAGAGGATTCCTGAGCTAACTGCTAAAGCCAAGCAGGGGCTCCACATAGCTGCCATCACCGATGCTGGCATGCCGCTTATCTCTGATCCAGGCTACAGACTTCTACAATCATGCATTGAGCAGGAGATCCCTTACACGGTCCTCCCTGGGCCATCTGCCGTAATTACAGCTCTGGCAGGCTCCGGACTACCATGTCACTCGTTTCGTTTTGACGGATTTCTACCCGTTAAAAAGGGCAAGCGCCGCAAGGCTCTCGAGGGAGCAGCGCAGTCAGGATACACCTCCATTTTTTTTGAATCTCCACACCGTATTCTCTCGACTATGGAAATACTCGCAGACGTTGATCCTGACATTGATGTCTGTGTAGCCCGCGAGCTGAGTAAAAAATTTGAAACTTATCATCGTGGGACCTCATCTGATTTGCTCAGCTTGTTCAGAGGCAAACCACCCAAAGGTGAAATAGTCCTGCTCATTGATGGTTCATCTTCACCTTAGGCGCATGTTAAATCTTTTCTCCAAGTCAAAGGAGAACGATTCACTTCCTCGTTGAACCTACTGACTAGTTGGCAGCCTGTTAGTGACAATAATCAACACTTGTTAATATTTTATCTAAAAAAAAAGCTCCTCCATCCCCCTTTGGTAGGGCGCTAGCGCTACCCAATTCACTTATCCATTGTGACATACTTGGAGAAGAGCGATATTGCTTATGTGTTCATAAGTGGACACATTCTCAAAAACCCATGTCTCCCAATTAATAAAATCATGCATCCAGCCAGCAACGAATCCAAAATCCCGACATGGTCAAAACAATCCAAAAAAAGTCGATGGTTCATTTACACGAATGCCATCATCGCAATCCTCGTTTTAAGTGCTGTCATCTTGCTAAAGGATAGCACTTCACATTATCAAGACAAATCCGCTTATGACACTGCCTATGTGAAACTCTCCGGCGAAGAAAAAGACCCGAGAGTATTGCACCATGGAATCGTTTACACCGAGGCAGCACGTGCCAACGCCTACCGTTCCATTACCATGCAGAGCCATGGCACGTTTTTTGTCGGGTTACTCGTCTCAATGGTTTTCGTAGCAAACTCAATTTTCATATTCAGATCAGCTTTGCCCCAACACGTAAATGTTGTAAAATGAATCCATCTCTTGAGTTTCCGACATAGACGTAAACACAATTATACCCGGCCGGGTAGTCCTGTCGCCCATCGTGGGCGAGGTCGTCGCGGGCATTACGAGGCCCTAACGCCGCAGCAGAATCTCGTCTCCCACAACGACGAGATCAATATGCCCATCCAATTGTTGATCGAGGAACGGGGTATTGTCACTTTTTGAGCGCATAAAGTCATGGCTGAACGTAGTTTTGCCTACAGGATCAAAAAGAAGAAACTCGGCCCTGCCCCCTTCAACAATGGGCGCAGGATCCAATCCCATTAAACGACGAGGTTCTGCCGAATAACGTTTTACGAGAAGATCCCAGCCGAACTCCCCTTTGTTGATGAAGTGATGGAAGAGTGATACAACGGCTGTCTCAAGCCCGGTAATTCCATTAGGTGCATTGACAAAATCCTGAGCTTTCTCAAAGGGCGTATGCGGAGCATGGTCTGTAGCTATGATATCAAACACCCCTTCTTTGAGACCTTGCAGCAGAGCCTCATTGTCCTCTGCCGTGCGCAAGGGTGGGTTCATTTTGTAGTGAGTGTCGTAATTACAAATATCCTCTTCGTTGAATAGCAGGTGGTGCGGAGAAACTTCGGCAGTGAGCTTGGCTCCCATTTGTTTCCACCAGCGAATTGTTTCCATGCCTATTTTGCTCGAGACATGCTGTATATGAAGTCTGGCACCCGTTGCATGCGCGAGACGGATATCGCGGTCCATGCATATCTCCTCACTGCAAGCGGGAGTTCCCTGAATGCCGAGTTTGTAACTGACCCTGCCCTCGTTTAGCGCTCTAGGTCCTGAAAGTTCGAGTATTTCGCAATGGCTCGCAAAGAAACAGTCAAATTCCCCTGCATACTCCATGGCACGTTTGAGTAACATCATGTCCGGCACCGCATCACCGTCATCTGTGAGCATCTTGACTCCCGAATCAAGCATGCCCTCGATTCCTGCGAGTTCCTTACCCTCACGACCCTTGGTGATACAGCCTGAGGTGTATACCGGAATTCGCGCATCGCGTTCTGCAATGTCATAAATGGTTCGCACCATTGCCGCGGAATCAATAGCTGGTGATGTATTAGGCATTAAGACAACACCGGTGATGCCTCCATTGATTGCCGCCTCGGTACCAGTCTTAATGCTCTCCTTGGCCTCCTGACCGGGCTCACGCATATGAACATGGGTATCAAACATGGCAGGCGACAAGATCTTACCCCCGGCATCGATCACCTCCGTATCAGACCCGGCACTCAGGCCATCTCCAATTTTGGCGATGAGGCCATTCTCCACCAAGACATCCGCAGATAACAAATCCACGTTATCTTCAGATGCAATCCTGGCTTTTTGAATGAGTAGTGATGCCATAAACTTCAATTTTTAATTTTCATCATTCAGATCATCTTCAGCAGCCGTGTCTGGCTTGAGCCAATAGAGCACGGCCATTCGGGCAGCGATACCATTCTCAACCTGTTGGTTAATCAGGCAACGCTGGTAATCCATGACCTCATCACACAGCTCGACTCCACGATTTACCGGACCGGGGTGCATAACATAAGTACCTTGGTCCGCTATCTGCTTGAAACGCTCCTGAGTCAGTCCATAGAGTTTGGTATACTCCCTGAGGCTTGGGAAAAACGGGGCGCTTTGTCTCTCCATTTGGATACGAAGCAAGTAGACCGCATCAGGCGCCCACTTCATGGCCTCGTCATAGCTCGTAAATCTTTTGATCTCACTCGGACCGTGTTTTGGTACTAGTGATCCAGGCCCGAGCCAGGCTACCTCCACACCGAGCTTTCTCATCAATGTAGATGTCGAGCGCGCAACCCTGCTGTGCAAAATGTCTCCGACAATGAGTAGCTTTTTACCCGATGGATCTGGAAACACCTCTCTGAATGTGAAGCCATCCAGCAGAGCTTGGGTTGGGTGTGCATGTGCTCCATCTCCTGCATTAATGACACTGGCCCTTGTTTCTCTGGCGATGGCAAGAGGTATACCCGCCATCTGGTTGCGCACGATAATGTAATCCGTGCGCATCGCTTGCAACGTGGCTATAGTATCACGCAACGATTCCCCTTTGACCACTGAGGATTGAGGCACATCAAAGGTGGTGACATCAGCGGAGAGTCTTTTAGCAGCAACTTCAAACGAGGAAAGTGTACGCGTACTGGGCTCGTAAAACAATGTCAGAACCGATTTACCTTTCAATGCCGGCACCTTTTTTACCGACCTGGTAAACAATTCCTTGAAGGGAACGGCTTGATCAAGCAAATGCTCTATTTCCTCCCGACGGAGAGATTCAATATCCAATAGATCTTTGCGCGTCATTAAGTGTCTGCTCGAGCTGCTTGGATTCATACACTGTTATCGAGACGAGCACAAGCAATCATATGACATGCATTATTGACGGTAACGAAAGCTGTTCTCGAAGCATGAAAGCCGGTCATTTTTCGTCATTTTGTATTACCTCGACCGAATCAACCCCGTCCGTATTCTTGAGTTTAACATCAACGTAATCCAAGCGCTGGGTATCCATATCAATGCCCACATATCCTGGCGCAAACGGTAATTCCCGGTGACCGCGATCAATCAAGACAGCCAATTCTATCTTGGCAGGTCGGCCATAATCCATGAGAGCATCTATCGCTGCTCTGACCGTGCGCCCGGTGAATATCACATCATCCACAAGAATAATGCGAGCCTTGTCGACTGCAAACGGAAGCTCGCTGCCTTGCAGCTTGGGGTTGCTGCTTAGGTGAGAGCAAGGTCATCCCTGTAAAGGGAGATATCGAGTATACCCATGGGAACTTCGATACCGGCCTCCTTGAGCAAGTCGAGAATTCTGGATGCCACTTCATCGCCACGGCTACGTACGCCGACGAGCACAAATTCACCACTCGGGTAGCTATCCAGAATTTGATCAGCAAGTTTTCTGACTCCAGTCGCTATATCAATCTCAGTAAGAGTATGGGACATGTTCTCGGTGTTTATGGGACTCATCCAGAAGCCCGTGTAACATGACCAGTGGATAAACTATTTGCAAGGGATTTACATAGATAAAACCACCCGCCAGACTACCCGAATTTCTTTGGCAGTCCTCCGTTATGCTGCTGAGGCAAGCTCAATGATTTTCTATGACCCAGATGTTTCGAAACTCGATAGGATCTTGATGCCATTGAAAACGAATCGGAGCTTTTTCCGGATGTTTTGCAGGATAGCTTGTCACTACTTTATGTTTGGTCGGGCCGTATATCTCCTGCCGGTCATGAACTTTTACCCCATTATGCAGCACGGTCACATAGGCTGGCTTTTCTAACCCTGCTTCACCATAAACCGGTGCTTCAAAAATGATATCGTAACTCTGCCACTCTCCTTGAGGCACGGAAGCGTTCACACTCGGTGGTGTTTGGCCGTAAATGGCTGCTGCCTGACCGTCAGCATAGGTCACATTGGTGTGACTTTCCTGGATCTGTATCTCGTAACAATCCATGAGAAAAATACCGCTATTACCACCATTCTGCCCGTCAACCTTGCGATCCGCAGGAACTCTCCACTCGACATGTAGAGTGCAACTCCCAAAGGATTTCTTCGTGCGAGTGCTTCGGGGAGATGCAATCATAAGCCCATCTTTAACCGTCCAAGCCACGGTAAAGGCATCAGTATTGGTTCCATCAAAAAGAACGAGGGCGTCCTTGGGCGGCTTAATACACAATGCCCCGGATGATTGAACCTTCACTGGATGAGGGCGATCCATTTGATGCACGGTGTATTCACTCCATGGCTGTTTTTGGGTATGGTATTTCTGCTGCTTTTGAGAAGGCTTTTCCTTGCCCTGAACGCTTACCGAATCCGCCATCGAAAGCAGCAGGAAAACCATCAACAATGTGTTACGCATCATGCATATTACATAAATTGAGCTGGTATATTTCATCAATGATAAAATTCTTAGGCTGCCGACTCCCCGCCCTCGAACCAGCTCTCCATACAGAATGACCTAGCCTTTATTAGCCCCTGCGAAACCCTGCCCTCATCTCGGCAACACTGGTAACACGCATCAGCAGGGCCAAAACTCCATAGGAGAATATGCCAAATACAATGAGCACTCCCAGCACAATACACTTAAGCCAGAATTCACCCATAAACCATGAGGCCAATCCCTGATAAAGCAGCCAAACTAAAACACCCATTACCACACTGGCCATGACCATACGCAGGATTTTAACCCAAAAACTCCTGTCCACATGCACCATGCCCTTGAGCCCGATAGCTAGCAGCACCACGTTGACCCATGCCGCAATGGTCGTCGCAATGGCAATACCAACATGCCCAAGAGGGCCGAAGAGCAACAAGCTCATGACGATATTAACCACCACAGTGACCGCTGCCATCATCATTGGAGAACGGGTATTTTCCCGAGCAAAAAATCCGGGCTGCAGAACCTTGATTAATACGTAACCGGGCAGGCCAAGAGCAAAACCTCGTAATGCCATGCCTGTTTTATAAGCGTCTTCTGCACTGAACTCCCCTCTCTGGAAAAGTACAGTGATGATAGGCTCAGGAATGACAATCATTGCCACGGCTGCGGGAAGCGTGATCACAAGGCCAAGCTCCATTCCCCTCACCATGCTATCAGACGCACCTTTAGCATCATCGGACCGCAGCAACCTGGTCACCTCAGGTAAGAGTACAACCCCCAATGCAATACCAATCATTCCCAAGGGAAGCTGATAAACACGATCAGAATAATACAGCCACGAGATAGCACCTTGTTCAAAAGAAGCGATCACACTACCCACCAATAGATTAATTTGCTGAATACCGGCCGCCAATACTCCTGGCCCCATCAACAAAAACAACTTCTTGATTGAACCGTCCAAGACCGGTTTTTGCACTTTGATATGGTAGCCGTTTTTCTGGCACGCAGCATAAAGCATCATGAATTGAAGCAAGCCGGCAATAGCCACACACCAGGCGAGAACATGTGCCGGCACCTCGGAGTGCATCCAAGCGACAAAGATGCCCATGCCCAATAGAAAAACAATGTTCAGGATAATAGGAGCCGCCGCAGGTATGCCAAAAATCTTAAACGTATTGAGCACTCCGCTCAAATGCGCGACCAGTGCCATGAACAGCAGGTAACTAAAGGTAATTTGTGAGAGTCTCACAGTGAGATTAAACGTATCCGGATGATTTCGGTATATTTTCAACGAGCTACCTTTGTCATTTGCAAGCTGGGAAGCTTCCGTAGCCACCACAATTTCACCCTCAAACCAACCATAATTGTGTCCGTTCAATAAGCGGATCTGTCCGGTGCCGGATCCTGTAACATACCAGCCCTCAGCACTTTCAGTGAGGTCCACCACTCCTATGCGAGCCTCATTTTCACCATCCTTGTCCTTGTACCATTGCTCATAATCAGCCACTACCCGATCCACAGGCACTTCATCCCCTCTTTGATCTGGCCAAATAAAGCTAAGCAAACCGCGAGGAACCCCCTCAACAAAGCGTAAATTCTTCAGCGCATAGAGTTGTTGAGTTTCATCATCTTGGACCCGGGGAAAGGTAAAATAAATATCATCCCTGCCGTCCACCCTCATTGAAAAGGGAATCGTAAGACCCTCTTTTGGAGCGTCCGCGATGTTACACTCTACCTTTGCCTTAAAGCCCGGCACAACCACCCCCATGATCCAGTGCATGCAAGGAATAGCTGCGAGCATAAGGATCACTAAGACAAGCAGAAGCGAGGAGAATGCGTTTGAGGCAAACTTCATCGCCTCCTCCTTTCCTTCTTTTTGCAGCCTTTTGCCAAACATAGGCACAAACGCTGCATTAAAAGCCCCTTCACCAAAGATTCTGCGGAACAAGTTTGGAAAGCGGAAGGCGGAGAAAAAAGCATCTCCCAAAAGCCCCGTGCCCAGATACTTGGCGATGAAAATGTCGCGTACAAATCCAAGCACACGGCTAATCGCCGTAAAACCGGATACTTGCATCAAGGAACGTATCATAAATCGTCTCGCGTCTGGTTTTAGTGAGCCCTATCAACGAACGCTTGCCCGGCGAAGTTTATCCATGATGGCAACACCCAAGCCTGTTTCTGAAACAGGCTCCGCCACTATCTCATCAAGCCCACTCTCATCAAGTTGTCGCAACACATAAAAAAAGCGCACTGCTGCTTCAGCCAATTTCCCGTTCCCTGGTGACAACTCCTCAACCACATCCCAATCATAAAGGTCTATAAAACCCGCTTTACTTGAACCACTGTAACTCAGCAGACCGTATTTTTTGCCGGCAACGGGCTTAAAGTCGGAAGGCTTGGATAGAAGGCGTAAGGGGGTAAGTGGCGCGTAATGACTGGCAAGTTGGCCTGGAGCCTCGGGAGTATTTTCCGACGGGTTGTTTTTCGCTTTCACCACCTTGCCAAATCGCTGCAGCATTTCTTTTGTCACTGGCCCTGCCCTGAGCAAATGAATCAATACTCCTTTCTTGCCTGCATCCGGTGAAATTTCAGGCCTGATGATCGTGCTCTCCAGACCCTCCCTACAAGCACCCCCGTCAATGATCATGGGGATAAGCCCGGACAACTCCTTCTCAACCGCACTCGCCGATGTAGGACTAATCCTGCCAAATTTATTGGCACTCGGAGCTGCGATGGGGTTCCCTAACTTTCTTACGATTGCTTTCATCAGAGGGTGTGCACTCATCCTGACAGCCACAGATGGCAATCCGCTGGTCACGATATCGGGAATGCACTCCTTTTTGGGCAACACCAAGGTCAGGGGACCGGGCCAATGAGCCTTCATGAGCTTGCCTACCACTTCCTTCAGATCAGACGGTATATTTGCCACCTCATCGACTTGCTCATAGGAACCCACATGGACGATCAAGGGATCAAAAGAGGGTCGCTCTTTGGCGGCAAAAACTTTAGCGACCGCCTCCGGATTCAAAGCATCAGCACCGAGGCCATAGACAGTCTCGGTGGGCAAAGCTACGAGCTCACCCGCCTTCAGTAGCCCGACAGCCTGTTCCACAACCTTGTTTTGCTCCGCAGGATCGGAAGCATCGATGATACGAGTATCGCTCACGCCGCTTGATTAACCCACCAGATCGTAAAATAGAAGCTTAATACGACCCATACTGTATTCCAAGTTGGTGATGTGATCACACATGGTGGCAGGCTCCAGAATGATTTCCCAGCAACCAATGACAGTCACCAGATGACAGTTTTTTTAGTTTTTGCCTATCACCCGGCCCCGATATCAGACTAATTTCCCGGTATGAAGAACGAAGCCCACGTAGGTCAGGATGATCTGCCATCTCTGCGCAACATCGTCTTGATTGGCTTCATGGGCACGGGCAAGTCCAGCGTGGGTCGTGCACTGCACCAGAACCTTGGTTACCAACTCATTGACACCGATCAAAGCATCGAGAAACAAACGGGAAAATCAATACCAGACATTTTCTCCAAGGATGGCGAATCGGTTTTCCGAAACCTCGAAACACAATTGCTCGAGCAACTCATTTCAAGCGAAACCACTAAACATATTATTTCCACAGGTGGCGGCATGGTTTGCAAAGCTGAGAACAGACCTATACTGCGCCAACTTGGCTTTGTGGTATGGCTCAGCTGCTCACCGCAAGACATCCTTGAGCGCACGTCCAAGAATAACAATCGCCCGCTTTTGCAAGGTGATAACCCAAGGCAAGCTATTGAGGAGCTCCTCCGTGAGCGCACCCCTTTTTATGCTGAAACCGCACATCTTGAGGTGAATACTACGGGCCTCAGTCTTGATGAGGTCTCCTGTGGCATTTTAGAGAGTGCCAGATATCATTTTGGCTCTAAATAAGCTCTGGAAGCATGACTTTACTTGATAACTGTTGCAGTACACGCATCCATGTGCATATAATGGACAGCTTTTGAATTTTCGATCTCAGCTAAGACATGTCATCTACCAAGCCAAGTTCTTCTACTCCTAAAATGCCATTCAAGCTGGTCAAACAGGAGCTCAAGGAAGTGGAATCGCAAATCCGCAATCAGGTGCATGCCTTTGATCCTACAGTTGCTCCTTACATGGACTACATATGTAGCACGAGCGGTAAACGCATCCGCCCTGTTCTTGCGATTCTTGCAGGAGGCGCCACTGGAGGTGTCAAACCAGACCACCTCACCATCGGGGTGATTCTCGAGCTCATTCACATGTCAACACTCGTGCATGATGACATCATTGATGGTGCTGATACACGCCGGCAGGCTCCGACAGCCAATGCCAAATGGGGCAATGGCATGGCAGTGTTGCTCGGTGATGCCCTCTTCTCGCACTCCCTGCTGCTCGCCACAAATTTCAACGACATCAACGTTTGCCGCAAAGTCGGAAAAGCCTCTCGTGAAGTTTGCGAAGGCGAGGTCATGCAAACCCAGAGGAGGTTTGATCTGACCCTCACTAAGAAAGATTACTTTCACATCATTGAGCTCAAAACCGGTGCTCTTTTTGCAGCTGCTACCAGTATCTCAGCAGCTCTTTCAGGGGTTAGTGAGCAAACTGAAGAAATGCTCTATGATTACGGAATGAAGCTGGGCACGGCTTATCAAATCTACGACGACTGTCTTGATTTGGTAGGCTCCGAGGATCAGGTTGGTAAAACCCTGCGCACTGACCTGGAAAAAGGCAAACTCACCCTCCCATTGCTTAACCTTCTGGAAAAGGCAGACAAAAAGCAGCGTGACCAACTCAACAAGCGCATCATCGAGCAAGAGCCCCTGGATCTTCCGGTTCTGGGTGGCATTGCCGAGTATGAAGGAGCCGTCGCGTCGGCTCTGGACACAGCTACGCAATTACTTGATGCAGCTCGGAAGAGTTTGGAAATTCTGCCTACAAGTGAATGGCGTAATGGCCTGGAACAAATCACTTATTACCTGGAAGGCCTACTCAACAAGTGCCGTCGTTAGACACCAAGTGCCTCTTTTAGGTTTGAGCAAATAACAAGTTCCGTATAATGAGCGCCATGCAGTGTCCTTATTGCAACACGCAATTAACAGAAACATCGGAGGAATGTTCATACTGCAATCTGTCGTTAAGAAGTGCCAATGCGCTGCTTGGCCCGGTGCCTCACCTCACGCCCGGAATCAATGACGAACTATCTACTCTCGATAAAAGGGCGCGCAGTAAAGTTTCCAAGGCCCTGACTACCATCAGCCGTCGCTTTCCCCAAGTCAGCATGCATGTTGTCATTCGCGAGCTCGATCCTGATTATTCTATATCCACTCATCTCTTCTGGCTTTTTAATCAGGGTCTATTTTGCCCAAGCGAAGACAAAGGAGGCAAAAACCACTCCATTTTACTGGGCGTCGACCCGATACAAGGACGGATAGGAATTATCGTGGGTTACGGACTTGAACCTTTTTTGGCTCAGAAATCTCTCGACTATGTGCTTAAAAAAGCGCAACCATTACTGAGCAATGCCGATTACAGCGGTGCAATACTGACGATTATCGATGGAGTTTATGATCTTATGCAAAAAATTTGCGAAGAGCTCAAAGACATACTCGACCGCTCAGAAATAGAAAGCTCTCATCCAAACGAATACTAAACATCACTCATAGAACATCATCATGAACGTAGAAATCTACAGACTTATTCACTTCGCCGGAATCTTCACTCTTTTCATTGCCTTTGGTTACTTCTTGGCTGGACCAAAAAACCCCAAGGCAGCATCAATCGGTCACGGTGTTGGTCTTCTTCTCATTTTACTCGGAGGTTTCGGCATGCAGGCCAAGCTGAAGGCTGCCTATCTCGCAAGTTATGGCAGCGGCTTCCCCACATGGCTCATTATCAAGATCGTCATCTGGGTGGCCCTCGGTGGCTTCATCGTCCTGCTGAAACGTAAAATCATCAAAGGTGCTGCCGGATGGATTGCCGTGATCATCCTTGGACTCGCCAGCGCCTATTTAGCGCTCAAGCAACCTGCCATGGGCAACAAGCCGGCTGCTGCTGAACAATCTGCAGCTGCTCCCGAGGAGTAATAGCAGCTCGCATCGTTTCGCCA
>JBDQHQ010000058.1:0-11310 GCA_040264795.1 Akkermansiaceae bacterium
ACTATGTTCGCCACCCCAGAGGACTTTGAAGTCTGAAATCATTCTTGATTATCGCGCCTGAGTGCTTACATCTTCCCGCCCACCGCGCGACCTTGTAGTTATCCTCCGGGTTCTCGCGTGCTAGCACTAACCCAAGACACCGCCTCAGGCGGCTTCCCCATGCCCAAGGTATTCATCAAGACATACGGATGACAAATGAACGAACGCGACTCCGAGCAGGTTGCCCGGATGTTCGTGGAAGGCGGATACACTGTCACTCCGGAGGAGAAGGAGGCGGATGCCATCCTCGTCAACACGTGTAGTGTGCGTGACCAAGCCGAGCAGAAGGCGCTCGGCAAAATGGGAATGATGGGGGTACACAGGCAGCGCAAGCCTCATGTGGTCTATGGCTATATGGGCTGCATGGCACAGAGCCGAGGCTCGGAACTGTTTGAAAATATTCCCCACCTTGATGTGGTCGTAGGCACTCAGAAATATCACAAGGTCTTTGAGCATGTTGATGGTATTCTCAAGCGGCGGATGGAGATGCGCATGGACGATCCGGAACACTCCCTGAGTGGGGAAAGTGTCTGCGACATCGAAGAAGAAAAGGATAGTCAGAATACTATTCGCGACCACGTTAATCAGGACAATCAGGCTACGGCATTTGTTTCCATCATGCAGGGCTGCAATATGCGTTGCTCGTTTTGCATTGTGCCAGACACCCGCGGCAAAGAGCGTGGACGGCCAATCGCTGATATTGTTGAGGAGTGCACCCAGCTTGTAGCAAAAGGTGTCAAGGAGGTGACTCTTTTGGGCCAGATTGTGAACCTTTATGGCAGAACCGAGTTTGAAAAAGTGGATGGCAAGTCACCTTTCGTGCAGTTACTCGAGGCAGTTCATGAGATCGATGGATTGGAGCGTATTCGTTTCACCTCTCCGCACCCCATCGGCTATCGCCAGGATTTGATTGATGCTTTCACCTACTTGCCAAAGCTTTGCAGCCATATTCATTTTCCCATGCAGTCAGGCTCTGACAGCATTCTTCGCCAAATGCGCCGGCCCTATAAACACGCCAAGTTTGTCGAAATCTGTGAGAACATGAAAGCCGCCCGCCCCGATCTCGCGATCACTACGGACATCATCGTTGGCTTTCCCGGAGAAACCGAGGCAGACTTTCAAGCCACGGTGGATACCGTACGTCAGCTTGAGTTCGATAACGCTTTTGTATTTCGCTACTCCAAGCGGCGCAATACGCCTGCTGCAGAAATGCCAAACCAAATTTCCGAGAGCGTAAAAGAGGAGCGAAACCAAGCACTGCTCGCCGTGGTCAACGAGCTCTCGGTAAGCAAGAACCAAGCCCTTGTGGGAACCCGTCAAGAGGTGCTCTGCACCGGGCCCTCCAAAACTAACAAGAGCCGTCTTATGGGGAGAACTTCACAAAACAAAATTGTGATTTTTGATGGAGATGAGGAGCGCATGACGGGACAGATATTTGATGTCCTCATCGAGGAAACGACTGGATTCTCTCTTTATGGAACAGCTGTCGTGTCCTAGAAATAAGCCTTTTCAGCGGTATAATTGTCTCTAGTATCCAGCACGAGCTCCACCAGTACCTTTAAGAAAATCTCTCGCCAAGCATTGCCATGCATCCTTACGAAAAAATCTCACTGGACACAGCAGGATACCTGCTCGCGGCGTGGCTCCTTGGATTGCATCTTTGGATGTTGTTGAAGCCGGAAAAGAGTAAGGATTTTTTCGTTAACTTGCCGCGCAACAAGCTCATTGCTCCCTGGTTAATCGGTGCAGGAATGTTCTGGTTCTGGCTCTTGGTCGCTCCTGACGGGCTGGGACCACTGAGTAAACTACAGATGGATTTGGGTGAATTTAATCAGGCCAAAAACATGTTGCGCATTATTATCCCCATCGCGGCATTGGGGATGATTACCTATGTCAAAGAGTTTCTCGCAGTGCGAGGTCTTGGTTTGCTCGCGCTGATGGCTGCTGCACCGCTGCTTTATGCTGCTTATCTGGAGCAACCGCTGAGCCGCCTGCTCGTGCCAATTTATGCCTATGCTCTGGTGTTTGGTGGTCTTTTCTGGGTGGGAATGCCCTTCACCTTGCGTGATATGATCACATGGGTGACCAAAACAGAGAGCCGTTACCGTGCCTCAGCGTTTGCAGGTCTTGGCTATGGGCTGATCGTGCTGATGTGTGCGATTTTGTGGTGGTAGTGCCTGAGTAGCGCTTTTCCAATGATTTCAGCTTGATTTGGGCTTTATGCCCCACTGTTACAGCTGTTGCACATTAGAATCATTCTAAATTTAAGCTTGCTCAACGGGAAATCGGAGCTAGTTTCCCGTCTCCGGTTGTCAGCACGGCAGCTAACTTAGAGACCTACCCGGTTTTACACATGGAAAACAAAATCACAGACGAAGACCACGCCGGTCACTCCAAGCTCAGGGGTTTGCGCATGACGCGCCAGCGTCGTGAGGTTTTTGACGTACTGATGGGCTGCCGCGATCACCCGACTGCCTCCGAAGTATACCAGCGGGCAAAGTCAAATATTCCAGGGATCTCACTCGCTACCGTCTACAATTGTCTGGAGGCTCTCGTGCAGCACGGAGCGGTGCGCCAAGTCCATTTTGAGCGAGAGTCATCGCGTTACTGCGCCAATTTGACTGCGCATGGGCACTTCCATGACGAGCAATCGGGAACGGTTATCGATGTGCCACTCAAAAAAGGAGCAAGCCTGTCGGACCTGCTCGACCTGCCTGAGGGAGTTCAAGTCAACAACATAGAAATCACCCTGACGGGGAAACTTTCCAACTAATCCACCTTTAGAAAAATTATTATCACCAATGACGCTATGAGCCTAGTTATCAAAGACCTACACGCCAATGTTGAGGACACTCCCATTCTCAAGGGAGTAAACCTTGAAATTCCAAAAGGCGAAGTCCACGCCATTATGGGTCCCAATGGATCCGGGAAATCCACCTTGTCAAAAATCATCGCCGGCCATGAGGATTATGAGGTTACTTCTGGTTCTGTGAGTTTGGATGGCAAAGACATTATCGATCTGGATGTCGACGAGCGCAGCCGTGAGGGTATATTTCTCGCATTCCAGTATCCGGCTGAAGTCCCGGGTGTATCGAATGCCAACTTTATCCGTGCAGCGCTGCAAGCCCGCTTACCCAAAGGAGAGGAAATCGATGCGGTGGCTTACTACAAGGACCTTTATGCCAAAATGGATGTGCTGGAAATGGATCGCAAGTTTACTGCACGTGCCGTTAACGAGGGATTCTCAGGAGGAGAGAAAAAGCGCAATGAGATATTGCAGATGATGATGCTCGATCCCAAATACTGCATTCTTGATGAGACAGATTCAGGCCTTGATATCGATGCACTGAAAATCGTTGCCAAGGGGGTTAATGCAATGCGTTCTCCCGAGCGTGGATTCCTGGTGATCACCCACTATCAGCGCCTGCTTGATTATATCGAACCGGATTATGTGCATGTGATGCATGACGGGCAGATTGTGAAATCCGGAGACAAGACGCTTGCACTTGAGCTCGAGGAAAAAGGCTATGATTTCCTCAAGGAAGAAGGCCTTGTTAATGCCTAACAAAATTTAATATGAGTGCAGAAGCAACCATCGACCAAGAAACCCAAAAGGCGCTTGATATTGATCGCACCAAAGGGGATTTCCATTTTCCAGAACATCATAAGTTTGATGCTGGGGTAGGTTTGTCCACGGATACCATCAACTACATCAGTGATGTTAAGGACGACCCTGACTGGGTGCGTGCTTTCCGCCTCAAAGCTTATGATACATTTCTTAGCAAGCCCATGCCGACTAATTGGGCCACCGAAGATCTCAACAACATCCACTTTGATGATATTCGTTACTACCTGGCCGATGGGCAGAAGCCAATGCGCAGTTGGGACGATGTCCCTGCTGAGGTGCTAGAGACATTTGAGCGTCTTGGTGTGCCTGAGCAAGAACGTGCATTTCTTGCTGGGGTGGAAGCCCAGTATGACTCTGAGACTGCCTACTCCAGTGTGAAGGAGGAACTCGAAAAAGAAGGAGTCATCTTTGTTAATTCTACTGAGGGGCTCAAGGAGCACGAGGAGATTTTCCGGCCCTGGTTTGGCAAGGTGATTCCTACAGGGGACAACAAATTCTCTGCACTCAATAGCGCGGTTTTCTCGGGCGGATCCTTCATTTATATTCCAAAGGGACTGAAAGTGAAGCACCCCTTGCAGGCATATTTCCGTATCAACTCCGAAAACTTCGGCCAGTTTGAGCGAACCCTGATCATCGCTGACGAAGGCTCTGAGGTAATGTATATGGAGGGCTGTACAGCGCCCAAGTTCGAGACGGCCACCCTGCACTCCGCGGTAGTGGAGTTGGTTGCGATGAAGGGTGCGAAAATCCAGTATGTGACTGTTCAGAATTGGAGTTCCAATGTCTTTAATCTGGTGACTAAACGTGGCATGGCCCATGAAGATGCTGAGGTGAGATGGATTGACTGTAACATTGGTTCACGCCTCACGATGAAGTATCCAGGGGTTGTCATGAAGGGGGAGCGAGCTCGTGGAGAGGTCATTTCCATTGCATTGGCAAACAATGGCCAGCACCAGGATACGGGCGCAAAGATGATTCACGCGGCTAATAATACGACATCCAATGTTATCTCCAAATCGATTTCGGTGGGTGAAGGCCGCTCAACCTACAGGGGTCAAGTCCACATCCCCAAAGGCCTCAAGGGCTGTAAAAACAACACGGAATGTGATGCATTGTTGATTAACACCAACAGCCAGACTGATACATACCCCGCCATCACCGTGCGGGGAAACCAGCATGTTACCCAGCATGAAGCCAGCGTCAGCCAAGTCAGTGAAGAAATGCTCTTCTATATGCAGCAACGCGGAATCAGCGAGGCACAAGCCATGAGTCTTGCCGTGAATGGATTCATCAATGACCTCGTGCGTGAGTTTCCCATGGAATACAGCGTTGAGCTGAAGCGGCTCATCGACTTGGAAATGGAAGGCTCGGTGGGCTAAAGGATCAGCACCAGCAGTTTTTCGAATACAGCACTCTTTTTTACCGATGACGACTACAATGACAGTCCCCGCATGGTTTGCACAACAACAGGAAGCCGCGCTCCAGCAGTATGACTCTCTGCCCATGCCCTCACGCAAGGATGAGACCTGGAGATTTGGAAACCTCAAGCAACTGGATTTTGAAGCCTATGCGCCAGAGGAGAACGCGGATATCTCCTACAAAATTCCCGAGCTTCCCGAAGGGGTGATTTGTTTGCCTTTTGAGCAAGCATTGCAGCAGCATGGAGAGCTCATGGAGCAGTACTTCATGCGGCGTGAGACGAGACTCGGGTCTGCCAAGTTTGCGGCTCTTCACAAGGCTCATGTCAACAGTGGTCTCTTTGTTTATGTGCCTGACGGACTCAAAGTAGCTGAGCCTATCGAGGTGAGCCACGTCATATCGGGAGATAATACAATCAGTTTTCCCCACACTCTGATCATCACTGGTAAAAACGCAGAGGTGAGTGTGCTGGATCATTTTACCAGTGGGGATGAAAATGGAAGCGGGCTGTGTATCGCAGTCAATGACCTGATCGCAGGCGAGGGGTCAAAACTCACCTACTGCTCAATCCAAGAGCTCAATTTCAAAAGCCGCATGATTCAGGTCAATGACACCGAGGCAGGTCGTGATGCTCATGCCACTAGTTTTACCCTGAACACCGGGGCCCAGTGGGCGCGCAATGAGTCGATAAGTGTGATGGCGGGCGAGGGGGCTCACTCGGACATGCTATCATGTTCTATTCCCTCTGAAACCCAGCAATATGATCAGCGCACCTACCAGCATCACGCGGCACCACATACCAATAGTGACTTGCTCTACAAAAACACGCTCTATGGAACATCACGGACTGTTTTTTCCGGCTTGATCCTTGTGGACGAGGGAGCGCATTACACCGATGCTTATCAAACGTGCCGGAATTTATTGATGGAGGAGACGGCGGAAGCCAACTCAATGCCCGGCTTGGAAATTAATGCGGATCAGGTGAAGTGCTCCCATGGCAGTACGAGTGCCAGTATCAGTGATGACGAGATTTTCTATCTTCGCGCGAGGGGTATTCCACCACAAAAAGCGCGCCGACTCATTGCCCATGGATTCTCCCTAGAGGCGGTCGAGCGCATGCGCAATGATCGCCTGGAGGAGGCTGTCATTGAGGCAATTGATCGCAAATTTGCTCTGATCTAGCTGCGGCTTGGCAAAACGCCATCCGCATATCTTACTTGGCTAGATCATCAAGCCGAATAAATTTGTTCATTTTTTATTGAACAAATAGTCTATACGTGTTGATCTCTTAATTGCAGAAGGTGTTGCCTATCAAGATCTTCTTAATATTTGTTTTTTTTAATTAAAGAAGATGGTTTTGGTCGAAAATGGGCCAAACGACCTTGGGCGGATGCGTGCCCCAAACAAAGTCATTTCATACACTAGCCCGCCACGTGGAGGAGCTATGCGGGCCAATACATTAGTAACTTGATAAACATACGCATGATTTTTGTCTTGCCAATTGGCAAGAATTGCTGCAAAACGCGCGGCCCGACAAGCCAACAGTTCAGTCGGTACGAGCCAAACGCACCAACGCAATGAGCGAAGTGAGCAACAATATACATCCCGAGTTTAGTCGGCAACTAGGCCGCGAAAGCAAGGAAAAGCTGCTAAGGCAGCGGGGTTTGGTTGTCTGGTTGTATGGCATGTCCGGCTCAGGCAAGTCTACTATCGCCAATGCCGCTGAGAAAGTTCTGCATCACCAGGGCCGGATGACTACGATTCTCGATGGAGATAATTTACGCACGGGGCTTAACAAACATCTCGGGTTTTCCGATGACGACCGGCGTGAAAATATTAGGCGTGCTGCGAATGTGGCTAAAATCCTTGCCGATCAGGGGATCATAGTTCTGGTTTCAGTGATCACCCCCCGTCAGGAATTGCGAGATCTCGCCAGAGACATTATTGGTGATGATTACCATGAAGTGTACATAAAGGCGAGCTACGAACTTTGTGAGAAGCGTGACGTGAAAGGCCTTTATGCCAAGGCTGCTGTGGGGGAGATCGAAAATTTTACCGGTAAGGACAGTGCCTTTGAAGAACCCCTCGCCCCAGATCTTCTAATCGACACTGAGGGGCAGTCTGTCGAGGACAGCGTATTTACCCTGCTGGAATCCATCCGCGAAAGAATCAAAACTACTCCATAAATTATGTCTAATTATTCACTCAGCCATCTAGATCATCTCGAGTCAGAGGCCATTTTTATTCTGCGTGAAACTGCCGCGCAGTTCGAGAACCCCGTGCTACTTTTCTCTGGCGGTAAGGACTCTATTGTAATGGCGCATCTGGCCTACAAGGCCTTTGTCCCCGCCAAAATTCCATTCGTGCTCATGCATGTTGATACCGGTCACAATTTCCCTGAGACCATGGCATTTCGTGATGAATTTATCGAGAAAATCGGTGCGCGCCTGGTAGTAGCCAGTGTTCAGAAGTCTATTGACGAAGGCCGTGTCACCGAGGAAAAAGGTGTCAATGCGAGCCGCAACGCGCTTCAGACCGTAGCGCTTTTGGACGCGATTGAAGAACACCAGTTTGATGCTGCCTTGGGTGGCGGCAGACGTGACGAGGAGAAAGCCCGCGCCAAGGAGCGTTTCTTTTCCCACCGGGATGATTTTGGTCAGTGGGATCCCAAGAACCAGCGCCCTGAGCTATGGAATATATTCAATGGTCGCAAGCATCATGGAGAACACTTCCGTGTATTTCCACTCTCTAACTGGACCGAGATGGATGTATGGCAGTACATTAAAAAAGAGGAGATCGAGCTTCCCAACCTTTACTTCTCTCACAAGAGAGACGTGTTTGAGCGCAACGGGTCATTGCTTGCCGTCACCGAATTTGTGACCGTGCAGGATGGTGAGCTGGTAGAGAATAAAGTGGTCCGCTTCCGCACTATTGGTGACGCTACCTGCACAGGTGCTGTCGAGTCACCGGCCGCTGATATTGACGCAGTCATTCAGGAGGTTGCCGCAGCAAGGCAGACTGAGCGTGGCACGCGCTCTGACGACAAACGCTCTGAGACAGCGATGGAAGACCGTAAAAAAGAAGGCTACTTTTAGGCCATTGACTCACCAAATAAACGCAAAACAATTTTCAAAACAATAGTATGAGCTCTACAGACACAACAGGATACCTCGACATGGATCTACTTCGCTTTACCACTGCGGGTAGTGTTGACGATGGTAAATCCACTCTCATTGGAAGACTCCTTTATGACTCCAAGAACACCTTCGAAGACCAGATGGAGGCGGTCGAGCAATCAAGCCAGCAGCGAGGAGATGAAAACGTCAACCTTGCTTTGCTGACAGACGGCCTCAAGGCCGAGCGAGAGCAGGGGATTACCATTGATGTGGCATACCGCTATTTTGCTACACCCAAGCGCAAATTCATCATTGCCGACACCCCCGGGCACATTCAATATACTCGGAACATGGTGACCGGAGCCTCGACGGCAAACCTCGCCATCATTCTGGTCGATGCACGCAAGGGGGTTATTGAGCAAACCTGCCGACATTCATTCATTGCCAGCCTTTTGCGTATTCAGCACGTTGTTGTTGCGGTGAATAAAATGGATCTCGTGGACTACTCCCAAGAGGTCTACGACAAAATCGTTCACGATTATAAGGATTTTGCGTCACGCTTGGATAGCTTTGTGGATGTGAGTTTTATACCCATCAGCGCGCTCAACGGTGACAATGTGGTAGACCGCTCTGAGAATATGCCATGGTATGAGGGCTCAGCTCTTTTGTATCATCTTGAGACGGTTTATGTTGGCAACCAGGAGAACCATGTGGAAGCGCGCTTCCCGGTTCAGTGGGTCATCCGCCCACAGTCTGATGAGTGGCATGACTTCAGGGGCTACGCAGGACGTGTCGCTGGAGGCGTTTTCAAGCCCGGTGATGACATTAGTGTCCAGCCCTCCGGCTTCACCAGCAAAATCAAGTCCATCCATATGGATGGCAAAGAGATTGAAGAGGCTTACAGTCCGCTCTCGGTTGCCATTACCCTGGAGGATGAAATTGATATCTCCCGTGGAGATATGATCGTCAAATCGAATAACCCACCTGATGTGGGGCAGGACATCGAGGCGATGATATGCTGGTTTTCCGACAAGCCGATGACATCACGAGGCAAATACATTCTTCGCCATACGACGCGTGAGGTGAAAGCGATTATCAAGGACGTGAATTACAAGGTGAATATCAACACCTTGCACAAGATTGAGGATGATCTGGAGTTCCACCTTAATGATATCGGCCGCATTACCTTGAGGACATCTGCTCCTCTCATCCATGATCGCTACAAACGTAACCGTACCACGGGGTCATTCATCCTGATTGATGACCAGACCAACGAAACGGTGGCTGCGGGAATGATTGCCTGATCGACTTGATCAGAGCGCAAAGCCGCCATTCTGCAAAAAAAGCCGATGGCAGAATGATCAGATAACAGGCTTCACAGCAAGCGTCTGGGATGTTATTAACATGCCCTTAGCATTTCCCATCAGCTGTGAGGTGCTACCCCAAGGTACTGCCCAACACGCATGTTATTGATGATCAAACACTGCAACGCACTGGCCATGAGGCTTCACAAGTTTCCCAAATAGATTTCACAACCCAATCACCCTTAAAAAATATGAATACACCTAAAAAAATATGTTGTATAGGCGCAGGCTACGTTGGTGGCCCGACTATGGCAATGATCGCCGCCAAGTGCGCAGACATCCGCGTTGATGTGGTAGATCTCAATGCAGATCGCATCGCAGCGTGGAACTCGGATACATTACCCGTCTATGAGCCGGGGCTGGATGAAGTCGTGCAAGAGGCACGCGGTAAAAATTTATTTTTCTCTACAGACGTTGAAGAGCATATCGCGGACGCGGATATCATTTTTGTCGCAGTAGGGACACCAACGAAAACCTATGGCATGGGTGCTGGCCGCGCTGCCGACCTTTGTTACATTGAATCGGCAGCTCGCATGATCGCCAAAGTCGCAAAAGGGCCTAAGATCATTGTCGAAAAAAGCACCATTCCTGTGCGCACAGCTGAGGCGATGCGCACGATCCTTGATGCCAATGCCGGAGATGGGGAGTTTCAAGTTCTCTCCAACCCTGAGTTTTTAGCGGAGGGAACAGCCGTTGAGGATCTGCAAGATCCGGATCGCATTCTGATTGGAGGTGAGCGCACTCCCGAGGGGGATGCCGCAGTCGAGGCTCTGGTCGGAGTCTACAACCAGTGGATACCCAGGGAGCGAATCCTGACAACCAACCTATGGTCTTCGGAGCTATCCAAGCTGGTAGCCAACGCTTTTCTTGCCCAGCGCATTTCATCGATCAATTCAATTTCTGCTCTCTGTGAAAAAACAGGCGCCGATGTGGATGAGGTCGGGCGGGCTATTGGCCAGGATTCTAGAATCGGCCCCAAATTCTTGAAGGCTTCTGTTGGCTTTGGGGGCTCATGCTTCCAGAAAGATATTCTCAACCTCACCTACCTTTGTGAGCACTTTGGTCTTCCCGAGGTTGCAGACTACTGGGATCAGGTGATCAAGATGAACGATTGGCAGAAGTCACGTTTCTCGGAGAAGATCGTGAAGACACTTTTCAATACAGTTCGCGGTAAGCGAATCGCTATCTGGGGTTTTGCCTTTAAAAAGGATACTAATGATACGCGCGAGTCAGCATCGATTTACGTTTGTCGAGACCTGATGATGGAAGGAGCACATGTTGCACTCTACGATCCCCGTGTTCCGGTATCGATGATTCACGAAGATCTTCGTTATGTCGGCGTAAGTCAGGAGCTTATTGATGCGCAGCTGCACATATGCTCTTCCTGTGAGGAGGCCGCCGACCAAGCGCACGGTGTTGCTCTTTTAACCGAGTGGGATGAGTTCAAAACAGCAGATTTTGCCACGGTATATGACAATATGTTTAAGCCCGCCTTCCTCTTTGATGGTCGCAATATTCTCGATCATGCTAGCTTGGTTGAGCAGGGCTTTGAGGTATACTCAATTGGTAAGGGCTAAGTCCGCAAAAGAAACGACACCTGGCAAGCGTGTCGGACGTTTTTCACTCCATCAACCAAAAATCCAATGAAACGCATACTTGTTACCGGCGGCGCCGGATTCCTCGGATCACACCTTTGCGAACGGCTCCTTAAGGAAGGTAATGAAGTGATCTGCATGGATAACTA
>JBDQHQ010000059.1:0-11283 GCA_040264795.1 Akkermansiaceae bacterium
CTGATTGGAACTTTCATGCAGCTACTGCCCTTCTAGTTGCTTTCTTCTTAGTCACTACTTTCTTGGCCACCTTCTTCTTGGCTACCTTCTTCTTGGCTACCTTCTTTTTGGCTACCTTCTTTTTGGCTGGTTTCTTGGGCGCTTTCTTCGCGGCCGTCTTCTTGACAGTCTTTTTCGCTGCTTTCTTAGCTACCTTCTTGATAGTCTTTTTCGCTGCTTTTTTGACGACTCGCTTGCTGGTTTTCTTTGCTGTTTTCTTTTTAGCTGCCATGAGAAATGGATGGTTTGAGAAGATGAAACTACTTGATCGTAAATGTTTTTGCGGCATTCCCAATACTCAGCCTTATGAGGCCTGAGATTGAGGGCGGCAATGGCTATTCACTTTTGCACCCCACTGCAAGCATAATTTCCATGATTTATCAGAACTGCCATGCCAATTGCCGACTGGACTCACTGCTCCGAGGCCAAGCAAGCCTACGAGGTCGACCCGGATATTCATTGGCCGGGCATAAAACATATAAGCTGAAGTATTTGCGGGGCTCACAGCCTTTTGTGAGCATCACGCTTCTTCTTTTGGAGCAGTATCCATGCCTGATCTGCATCAGATAGATTCTTGAACGCGGTTTTACCCCGTTTGCCATCGGGATCGATCAATGTGACACTGTCAGCGTGATATCGATAGAGTTTGGCAAAGGTTTTACGGCCGTCTTGGCTGGTCCATAGCCGGTAACCACGTTTTTCATACTTTTTGCGCCACTCCTCGTGGCCCTTTTCGATCATGACGACTGCTTGCTTGATTCTTGCCGTATAGTAGTCTGCATCTCCTTTCTTGTAGCCGCGATAATTCGCATAAACTTCTCCCCCCGGCTTTAATAAGACCACTGTTGGTGAGCCTTGCACCCCGTAGCGTTTGATCAGTTTCTTGATGTAGCTGATCTTGCGCGCGCCTGAATCCGTGATTCTCTCTTGCGATGATATGTTCTCATCAATCATCAGGCGAACAATGTGCTCGGAAGCCCACTCTTCGAAATCATTGGTTGAGAGTACCTCTTCATTCAATTGGGGGCAAATAGGACTACGCATAGAGTCGGTGAACCAAATCAAAAGCGGCTTCCCCGTCTGTCGTGATTGCCTTGTTGCCTCTATATAACTCTGGTGCCATTTTTTATTTTCAGGCTTTTTCCATAACTGCTCCATGCCGCTTCCGATGGCTTCATCGGGATCTTCCGGAGCCCACACAATGTCCTCTTCCGGTGTAATACCCTCTCCCCTCAAACCTCCAATCGGGTCAGCAGAAAGCCCGCTCACTCTGGTGGTAAAGCCTCCCCCTGCCCCGGCAACCCGACCTCCTGCACGCTGATATGCCTCAAGTCCATACGGATCCTTGTTGACCGGCTTTGGATCAGCTCCAGATGGTGAGCACGATAGGAGACCAAAACCACTGGTAATGACCATTATCATGATAACCACAGGCTGATAGTTCACGTCCTTATGATCGCTAATGAGAGGGGCTAAGGCAATAGGTAAGTTCGTGCGGTCAGGATGGGAGAGAAAATAAATACCATCTGCTCACTGAGCTCGGGCTATTTATTACGCCCCCTGTTTTCTGGAATCTTGACACCATGACCTTATGCAGGCGAACATCTCGATACCGGTTATGGATATCTCGCCTAATTCCCCTATCCAGCTTGAAGGTCAGTTATTGATCGCTGACCCCTCTCTTCGTGATGGTTATTTCGACAGAAGCGTCATTCTTCTCACCGATCACAATCATGACGATGGTGCCCATGGCATTGTACTCAATCATCCAACGGATCAAACCGTGGGCGACTTACTTAGCTCAGAAAAGTTTCATGATCTGGCAAACATACCGATTCATCTGGGAGGACCAGTAGGGCAAGAGCATCTGACCTTTGCTGCTTTCTGGACTGACAAGAACAAGCAGCTTAAATTTGCCACGCGCATCAGTGCAGCTAATGCCATCAAACGCGCCCATCAGCCTGGCACCCTGATACGGGCAATCGCCGGTTACTCAGGCTGGGTATCCGGCCAGCTCGAGGACGAGCTCAAAAAACAATCCTGGATACTCACGCTGCCCACGAGTGATCTGCTGGCAAGTCACCATGAACACGATTTATGGTCAGACTTGTTGAGAAGCATTTCCCCATATCACAAAATATTGGCTGAGGCTCCCAGTGATATTCACCTCAATTGAATACCAGCTATTTTAGTACTTGCGCCACAGGGAGGGCATGAAGAGCACCAAGATCGCGTAAAGCTCGAGACGACCCAAGATCATCAGCAGAGCGAGAAACACCTTGGTAACCGGAAGCAGGTGGGCAAAATTACCTGCTGGCCCCACCTCACCGAAGCCCGGCCCGATATTGGCAAGGGCAGCCACAGCACAACCAAAAGCGGTCAGCATATCAATACCATTGCCTGATTCAAATAATGCCACGAGAAAACACGACATGATCAGAATGAAGATATAGAGCGCGATAAAGCCAACCGTTTGAGACCGCTCGGTTTCGCCGAGAGCATTACCGTTAACGTGCATGCGAAATACTTGATTCGGGCGAAACGCTTTGACGATTTCAAGTCTCGCCGTTTTAAGAAAAATAATGAATCGGCTGACTTTGAGCCCTCCGGCCGTGGACCCTGAACTACCTCCTAAAAGCATCATTGCAGCGAGAAGAACCATGGCAAATGGGGGCCATTGCCCATAGTCTGTTGACACATAACCAGTGGTAGAAGCCAAGGATATCAGAGTAAACCAACAACTCCGAAGTGCTGCCAGAAAGCCGATTTCCTCGCTACTTGCGATACCTATGGAAAGGATCAAAACAGCAAGCAAGGAACAGACAACAAAAAGTCTTCCCTCCTCTTCATTGCGAAGTCGTTGCCAGCGTTTCTTAAAGATGACAGCCCAGACAAGGAAACTGATACTGCAGACAATCATGAAAAGAGTCAGCCAGAGCTCGATGAGCCAGCCGTTACCCCAATCCTTGTAGTATGCAATGCTCTCATTATGAGGGCTGAAACCCGCTGTTGAAACCACGGTGAAGGTGTGTGCGATCGCATTGTAGGTGCTCAGACCCATCATCATGAGACCGATGGCACAAACAATGGTGATGCAAACATAGATTTTCCACAACAGCATGGCTGTGTCGCGAATACGTGCGGTACTTGCCTCACCGGTCTGGAAGGATGATTCGTTTCTAAACAACGACTTGGAGCCAAGCCCAAGGTAAGAGAGCAGGGCAACGAACAACACCAATATACCCATACCTCCCAGCCACTGGCTCACAGATCGCCACATGAGAATTCCCCTCGGCCAAGACTCGATGTCTGTTCCTGTTTCCGGGTCTGAACTCATAATGGTTGAGCCCGTGGTGGTAAAACCCGAGACCGACTCAAAAAATGCATCAGCTACACTGAGCTTGGGCTCACCCAGTAAATAGGGAAAGCTGCCTACAATACCACAAAGCAACCAGCCCAAACCAACAACGACGATACCTTCACGGCGTGGAACTCGCTCAATTTTACCGATGCCACACAGTATTAATACGGCACCAAGCGAGGCAACGATCAATGCGGATAGAAATAGCGCGCTAGCCGCGGCTCCGTTTCCATCTGTGACATCAAACTTGGCAAACAAACCGCACGCAGCCATGGCAATGCTGACCAGCAAAAGCAATGCACCTAGAAACTTGGCAAGGATGCGAAAATTCATGATTCAGAAAAGATTAGTATAACGACCCCCTATGGAATTACCTCACCAGTTTGAGGAATTTCCGGCGGACTTTGGGCGCTACCATGGCATAGATCGTATCTCCCGGCTCCAATACATCATCAGGACCAGGCACAGTCGCATGCACTCCCCTCATGCGCGCAACGATGATGCAGCCCTCGGGCCAGTCTACCTCGGAGATCATGTGCTCGGCTGCGATTGACGCCTTTGCCACCTGGGTCTCGATCACCTCACCAGCCCCCATTTTCTTGATAGTATGGAAGCGGTCTGAGGTGATGAACCTCTCCAGATCACGGCGAGTGGCCTCACGTGGACTTACGGCAGCCAAGACCCCAAAATGACGGCCACTTGCACTGATCGCATCGGCATAATCAGCTCTGTGAATGAGGGTGAGGCATTTTTTTGCACCCAGATTGTTTGCCTGCAGACAGGTCATCACGTTGTCTTCATCACTACCACTTGTGGCAATGAAGAAATCAGCATCTCCCACTTGCTCTTCCTCAAGTTCTGCAAGTACCGTCCCATCAGTATTAATCACCGTAGTGTCAGAAAGAAGCCCCGTGAGCTCCTGAGCCCGCTCCGGATCTTTTTCAATAATACGCACCTTGCACTGGAAACCCTCTAGCATCTGTGCTAGTGAAAAGCCATACTCACCGCCGCTGAAGATCACTACCCTGATTTCATCCTCTTTGGCATTTCCCTTCTGCAGGCGAGTTGACAATTTCCTCAATTTGTTGGGATCACCAAAAATAGTCACTACATCACCAGCTGCAAGCGCGTCGTCAGCTGACGGCACAAAATGATCTCCACCTCGGGTGATGGAGGCAATCCTCGTACGTTCTGGTGCTTTTAATTCACTTAAGCGCTGTCCTATCACATCGCTATGATCACTCACTCGGACTTGCTGGAGCTCAATCCTTCCACGGGCAATCTCCTCAACAATCAGGGAATCAGGGTTGCGCACAAACTTGGAGAGTTCGATAGCACTCAAACGCTCAGAGCTGAACACATGATCTATTCCAAAATGACCCCGATAATCAAACAGCCACTCTTCGCGCTGCTGTGCCGGGCTCACACGTGCAATCACTTTGGCGGCATTTAATTTCTTAGCCATCGATGCCGCCATGACATTAACAGTGCTGTCGCTGGTAACGGCGAGCAACAACTCGCACTCGCCTACCCCTGCCTCCAGCAAAACGTTGGCACTTGCGCCACTTCCACTGATGATGCGACCGTCAAAGTGGGGTTCGAATTCGGTTGTCACCTGTGCATCGCGTTCAATGACAACAATACTGTGAGCCTCGCGTGATAAGGAGATCGCCAGATGACGTCCAATTTCTCCAGCTCCTACAATAATAATTTTCATAGATGCAGCCTACGGCCGCGGGGTCTTATTGCCATTTTGAGGCCAAAAAAGCAAGGATAGATGCTCGCAGCATCCCTCCCCAATAAATACACGACATACCATTAAAACAGCTTGCCCGCCTCATTATTGCAGCCATAATCCCGCGGCTTAAGAATCTCATCATCATGGAAAATGTCATCATCATAGGAACCGGCCCTGCAGGCTACACCGCTGCCATCTACGCCTCGCGCGCGGACCTCAACCCACTCATTCTTACCGGCACACAACCCGGCGGCCAGTTAACAACCACTACCGATGTCGAAAACTTCCCCGGTTTTCCTGAGGGTATCACCGGCCCTGAACTCATGGTCAGTATGCAGCAACAAGCTGAACGATTTGGCACCCGTGTTGAGTTCGGCCTGGTTGAAGGCATCAGCAAAAACGACGACGGTACTTTTACGCTCAAGGTAGGAGAAAAGGAACTGCAGACCAGATCTGTCATCATTTGCTCCGGCGCCTCTGCACGCTATCTTGGCCTTCCCGGCGAGGAGGAACTCACCAAGGGTGGGCATGGTCTCACCGCATGTGCAACTTGTGACGGAGCCTTCTACCGGGATGTTCCCGTGTGCGTAATCGGTGGCGGGGATTCAGCCTGCGAGGAGGCCACCTTCCTCACCAAATTCGCCAGTAAGGTTTACCTGATCCATCGCCGGGATGAATTACGTGCGTCCAAGATCATGGCTCAGCGTGCGCTCAATCACGAAAAAATCGAACCTATTTGGAACTCAACGATCAAGGAGTATCTGACCAACGAAAAAGGAGATATTCGTGCGGTTCTTCTTGAAAACACTCAAGATGGCTCAACTTCCGAGCTAGAGGTAGAGGGTGTCTTCATGGCAATTGGACACACCCCGAACAGTGGATTCCTCGATGGCCTTGTGGAAACCGATGACCAAGGCTATATTCTCCAAACGCATGGCACACGGACCAGTGTAGAAGGTATTTACGCTGCGGGAGACATCTCTGACACGGAATACCGGCAAGCCATCACTGCTGCAGGCCAAGGCTGCGCAGCTGCAATTGAAGTTGAACGTTGGCTGGCTGATCAGCAGTAAACACAATCCTTGGCATCCTCTGGCAGATCCACAACCCGGCCTGCCACATCCAACCAATACCCTTTCCGACATAGGGGTGTTTATTCCAGCCTCTCACCATGAGACCAACATCCCCTTTCCGTTATTTACTCATTTTGGCATCCTCGGTTTTTTTATCATTGGCCGCAGTAAATGCCGACGTGCAGACAGAACCGCTGGTGAAAAAAATTTCACCGTCTGTCTATCAAGTCGGTAAAGTCACTTTCAATCAAGAGACGCGTGAAATTATCATTCCTGCGAACACCAATATCACTAACCCTGAATCCATCATCGAATACTTACTCGTTCACTTCAATGGTGAGAAAATCCACGAGTCCCTTTTGACTACCGAGGCAGAACCCACGGATATCAATATTGCGCTCAAACTTCTCGACTACAAAGAATCCCGTGAGTTGTTTCGCATGCGCAAGCCTGACGGATCCATCAGTGACAAGTATCCCATTGTGACAGATGACATTAAACGCGCTTCCCGCTTTAGCATCCATGTAAGCTGGAAAGACGAGGACACGCAAAAAACCATTCCCGTAACCCAATGGATATTCAACAAAGTCGCAAAGAAACCCATGTCATCTACGCCATGGGTTTACAATGGTTCCTTCATTTATGAGCGTAAATTCAATGCTCAATTGACCGGCAGCATCTTCACGATCTTTCCCAACAGCGGAGCCATTGCCAATTACCCGGGTGAAGACCGCAATGATGATACGCTTTGGACACCTTCTCCGGAAACTCCAGAAGAGGGAACTTCTGTCAAAGTCATCTTGAAACCTTGGCGGGCTATGCCATGATTCATATTAAATAATTTCGTACTATGAGACCTCTCCGTTTGTTTATGCTACTGAGCCTTGCCCCTGTCTTGAGCGTTTCCGCGCAAGATAAACAAGAACCTTACCTCTCCATCAAACTGGAGATGAAGCGTGCTATCGAGCGAGGCAACCATTACCTCAAATCCCAACAAGACGAGGAAGGTTTCTGGCGTGAGGCCAAGTATCCTGCTTACACAGCTCTTGCTCTGACCGCAGCAATGCGTTGCCCCTCGTATCAAAAAGCGGACTACATTGAAAAAGGCTACCAATGGCTGAGCCAACAACAGAAAGATGACGGTGGCATTTATGGCAAAGGTCTGGGCACCTATAACACAGCCACATCGATCGTTGCTCTGGTGGCTGCAGACGATCCCAGCTATCACCCTGCCATCCTCAAGGCTCGCAGATTCCTCATCAACCAGCAGACTGACTGGGATAACAAGGGAGAGACGGACAACAAATACGACGGTGGCATTGGCTATGGAGGCTCCTATCAGCATTCCGACTTATCCAACACCTATCTCTCTATTGAGGCCCTCAAACTATCCAGACACATTGCTCAGGACGATGATTCCGGCAAGCAACCCGAGCTCAATTGGGAGGCCGCGATTGAGTTCATATCACGCACTCAAAATCTGCAGGAAACCAATGACTTGCCAAACACCGGCAACGATGGATCGTTCAACTACTTTCCCGGTAATTCAAAAGCCGGCATGCGCACCAATGCCGATGGAACGAAGGTTTTGCGTGGTTATGGATCGATGTCCTATGCAGCCTTACTATCCATGATCTATGCCGAGCTGGATGAAAACGATGTCCGGGTCACAGCTGTCAAAGATTGGCTGTCAAAAAATTTCACCGTCAAAGAAAACCCGGGACTTGCCACGAAAGAGGACCCTAGCCTCGGGCAGCAGGGACTCTACTATTACTACCACGCCATGGCCAAGGGTCTGGCTGCCGCCAATATTGACCAGCTCACTCTTGCAAATGGCAAAGAAATTGACTGGCGCAACGAGCTCTCCAACGCATTACTCTCCACCCAGTTACCTGACGGCTCATGGGTGAATAAGAACTCTCGCTGGTGGGAGAATGACCCAGTACTGGTCACCGCTTACGCCGTCTTGGCTCTCGAACAAATCTACGACTCCATCCCTAATTGATTCATAGCCGAGCTGGTCACATCACCAATCCCGCATAAAAATGAATATTCAGAATCTCACCACCTTTTTTATGTGGTGCACCATCATCAATGCGGCTCTTCTAATCTATAGCTCACTTTTTCTCTGCTTTGCACCAGATTTCGTCTATCGGCTCCAGAGCCGTTGGTATTCTATATCCAGAGAAACTTTTGACATCGTAGCCTACTCTTATCTTGGTTTGTTCAAGCTTCTTTTTTTTGTTTTCAGCCTGACTCCCTATCTGGCACTCGTGATCATCGGCTAGCGATCACTTTTTATTAGAGCTCTATGACCCCCTCCGAAACACTCATGAGCAAACTTTCGCCCCAAGCGAAACAAGCCTGAGATTCATAAGATCTTGACCGGATAGCCACAAAATGCACAATTAACATCTATAAAACGCTGAAAATAAGAACACTGGGTGGCTAAATGCAATTTATCCGTTTGTTGTTTACTCTAAAACAAAGCTATTCCAATACACCCATCCAAAGCAAACGAGGTTATGATATCCGAGGAACTTCCAGAGCATCAAATTTTTCATATCCTGAAGCGGGGAGAACAGGAGCCAATTGGACCCTATAGCCAGATTCAAATCGGCCAGCTGCTCAATGCAGGCCAAATCAGGGCATCAGACTACGTTTACTACCCGGAGCTATCGGGATGGCAGGTCATTTCAAGGGTCTTCGAATTGCACCAACAACTAAACAGTTTTGGTGATGAGGGGCAAGATCCCCGGATCGTCGATGATAGTTTTGCCCTTGTTGACTCTCGGTCTGGCTCCGAAGAGAACATTTACTACATTGCCGTGCAGCACATCCCGCTGCTCAAAGTAACCGCAGCCGTCACACTAACCGGGCCAAAATCGATCGTTTTGACTGATCACCGCATTTGGGTGATCACCCCGAAGGTGATGGGTGATACCGATTTCGAGGAATATGATCATAATCAGATCGAGAGGGTCATGAAAAGACTTCCCCAAAATCAGGCGGACGGCACTTTCATCATTGCACTTCGATCAGGTGACTGGATAGAAACCGGCAAAATCCCCGGACCTCAGCTGGAACGCCTCGAGCAAATCGCAAGTGATTTTATAGAGCAAGCTGACGAGGAGCAAGCAGTCTAGCAATTAAATAGTTAGGAAGCGGGCCCGCTGGCTTCAAGCCCCGTCTTTGCGATAACCAACACGCTTATCGAGCTCTGCGCGCAAGACATCAAGACCCTCACCGGTATCGGCGGAAATCGGGATGATCGTCTGCTTGGAAAAACGGGCACGAAAGTTGGCCAAATTTTCCTCAGCCCCCTCAAGGTCCATTTTGTTTGCAATTACCAGCCAATCAAATTTTGACAAGTCCTCATCATAGAGCTTGATCTCCTTGCGCAAGATTTCGAGATCTTCAATCGGATCACGCATTTCGCTCCCCGCCATATCAATGACAAAAAGCAGTAGTTTACAGCGGGTGATGTGGCGCAGGAACTCGTGGCCAAGGCCACGGTTATCATGGGCTCCTTCAATCAGTCCCGGGATATCAGCCACCGTGCAGCGGCGATACTTTGGAAACTCTACCACACCGACCATTGGATTGAGTGTGGTGAAGGGATAATTACCAATCTTGGGGGTTGCGTGGGATAGCTTGTTGACGAGCGTAGATTTACCCGCATTGGGGAAACCCACCATGCCCGCGTCAGCAATACGGCGCAGCTCCAAATAAAAGACTCCGTAATCTGCCTCGGTGCCCAGGGTGTGCTCCTCAGGTGCCTGATTCGTGGAAGACTTATAATGCCAGTTGCCCTTACCCCCCTTACCTCCCGTGCAGAGCACAAATTCCTCGCCATACTCCGTGAGGTCGGCGATCGGCTCCAGATCAATGCCCTCATTACCCCGCTCCAGCTCAACAGCCTCGGATACGGTCGCCGCATTACTCCGGTAGACGACAGTCCCCGGCGGCACCTTGCCAATTCGGTCCTTGGAGCTCTTACCATGTTTGCGGTTGCCGCCACCATGTTCGCCGCTCTTGGCGACAAGTTTTGGGTCATAAGAGTAGGCCTTAAGATTGTCTACCGCAGGATCAACACGGAGAATGACCGAACCTCCATCGCCACCGTCGCCACCATCAGGTCCCCCCTTGGGCCGGAATTTTTCGCGACGAAAATGAACCACCCCATTGCCCCCATCACCAGCTTCAGCATATATTCTTATGTGATCAATGAACATGGGCAGTAAAAAATTAGAATCAAAGCCGTTACAACCAGCCTAATGCGATGTCGGCGGGTTCTGATAGCAGCTATTCACCGAATGAAAATGCAAAATAGCCTAAATTTACCATTTTTCGCTTGGCAAATTGCGTTTCTTCGTACAATTTCCGCCCCCCTGCCATCGCTCGCAGATCAATTTCTCAACCAACGAATTATGCTTACTCTCAGACTTAACCGCCAAGGCACCAAGGATCGCCCTTTCTACAAGATCGTTGCTGTCGACAGCCGCAAACGCCGTGATGGCCGCTACATCGAGCAGATTGGCTCATATAACCCGATGGCAGATGGCGTAAACTACACCTTGGACGTGGCCAAGGCTGAGGATTGGATCTCCAAAGGAGCTCAGCCTTCGGATACAGTGCGTGACATCATTAAGAAGGCTCGTAAGGAATCCCTGTCTTCCGAAGCCTGACCAAATCGTCAGCCCAACAGATCACTTTTGCATTCTTTAGCGCGCCGGCCATTGCCGGTGCGTTTTTTTATTCACCCATAAAACTGGATATCGTCATCAATCGACCAATCACTCGCCAATATGGCGGGAGAAGCGTATAGCCCATTCGGCACGGATCCAATGAGGCAGAGCACGACTTGAAAAAATCTGCTTCTATTCCAAAAAGTAGATTGCACGCTTGGATCATATCGCTAAGTTTCTCTCCTATTCATCATGCAAGACACGCCTGCTGTTCAAATCAACCACTTGGTTAAGGAGTTTCACTCTCCGTTTCGAAAAACCAAGATTCGTGCCGTTGATGATGTTTCAATCAACATCATGCCCGGTGAAGTTTACGGACTTATC